>JBGPZS010000284.1:0-5502 GCA_041493865.1 Terriglobia bacterium | reverse complement strand
GAAGACATTATTGGTCAGGGCCGCGGCTTCCGGCAACGGAGTTGTGGAATCGCTGGCGGCCGACCATGCGCCCTTGACGATGATGATGTCTTTGGGCACGATTACCTCAGGCTTGGGATGGGTGACGGTGGAAAAATCGCCGCCATTCACCGAGGAACCAGGCTGGACTGGGGCATTTTGAGCCGGGGTATTCTGAGCCGGGGTATTCTGGATTGGGACATCCTGGACTGGTCGGATGCTTTGCCCCCAGGCCATGAATGATGCCAACAGGCAAATAGCGATCAGAAAACCTGAACATCTGGACCGCATACTTCTCCTCCTCCTAAACCTAGCTGCTGGCCGCTGGCTCCTGGATAAAACTAACTAAAATACTGTTCTTCGAAAAACTGGCGAGACACGATCTGTGCCTCGCCAGCAAAGCTACATCAACAGATCACAGCGAGCGCAGGAAATTGATCAGGTCCTGCTGCGCGCTGAAGCTCAGGGCGGCGGCGGCGTTTAGCGAGGCATTCGCCTCCGATCCGTTGCTGCCGTGGGCATTGACGGCCGTAACCAGGTTGCTGGTGCGGCCATCGTGCAGGAAGAAGATGCGTTGTCCCAGTCCCCACAACGGCGCTGAGCGGAATTGGTCTCCGCCGGCCCCGCCCTGCGAAACGTTGTCCGCCAACCCTGTGCCCATGTGATGGACCTCAAGATCGGAGAACAGGTTGGCGTTGGCGTTGCCCAGACCTGCCGTCAATTGCGAGGGCTGAGTTCTGAGCGTTGGCGTATGGCAGACGGCGCAGCCAACGGCGATGAAATTCGCGCGGCCGCGGCTGATCGAAGCCGAACCGCCGGGAACCGTCGTGGAAGGCGTGGGCGGGGCCAGATCCTGCATGAAGACCGCGAACAGGTTGGCATCGCTGGAACTGGTCGCGGCGTCGGTGCCGTTAGAGTGGGTGATGTCCTCCGGGTAACCGATTCCGGCAAGGTTCAGGCAGTTCGCCGGAAGCCCTCTGCCCCCCGTTCCACCGGCGCCACCTTCGCCCGGCAGCGGACGGTCTTGCTGGAAGAGTTCGTTGCTGATGCCCATCTCCACGTTGTAAGCCTCACCGGAAAAGATCAGCAGCGATTTATTCTGCGCCTTCCAGCCAAAGCGGGTGATGGTGCCATCATTGCCGTTGCGGTTGAAGGCCCCGGCGACGCCGAAAGCATTGCCGGCCTGGGCTGCCTGATTGTTCAACAGGGTTGAGTCGTCAATGTTCGCCATCAAGCCCGAGCCGAACACCGGCGTGGGGATGCGGAAGATCAGGTTGTTGACCGCCGCCGCCTGGGCAAAGCTGGGCTGCGTCAGGCTGCAAGCGCCGGCATCCGCGCGGCCGCTCACCGTGAACAGGTCCTCGACGCCGCCGTTCGGGTTATTGACGTTGGCGCCGCCGGCTGCGTTAAAGAAAAACGGGAAGCGGGCTTCGCGCACCGGGCCGTTGGCTGCCACGAAAGCTGGGATGGCGTTGGTTGCGCCGCTTACCGTGCCGTTGACAATCACCTGGCTCTGCGGGTTGGGTCCTACGTTGGGAAAGACATTAGCACTCGGGCTGGTTCCGCCGGGGGCCGGCTGGGAGTGGCATCCACCGCACGAATCCAGGTTGAACCGTGGTCCGAGCCCGGGGTTTTCTCCGGTAACTGTTTGCGACTCGTTGAACTGATCGAGTCCAGCGTTGAAAAGGGCCAGATCGTTGGCATTGCCCGAAACCGATGCCAGCGGCTGGCCGGCATTGACTCCAGTCGCGCTCCGAACCCCGGGGTCGTTGACTTGGGCAAACGCCATTCCAGCCAGGAAAAGCGCTGCGATTGTGAATGTTAAAACAGGGATGTTCCGCCTCGTCATGCGAGTTCCTCCTAGGGATTCTCAGAATGTGTATGTGACTAGGAAACTCAGCCGTACTGCAGACTATTAAGGCTCGTCTGCCAAAAGTGGACGGAGGGGACGCACTGATTTGTTCTCGACCCCACGGCCAGTGGGGACCAAGAATCGGCAATTAATCTACTGCTCACGATAGTAGGAGTCAATGCTAAATTTTAATAACTGGCAATAAACTACATTTATTGCCCCAATTTGGAAAGCATTTACGAATGATGATTTAATTATTCATAAATAATTAAAATATATTAATAACTTTGCCATAACGCATACAATCCATTCGCCCCGGGAGATGTACCTCAAATGCGGGGATAACCCGCGTTACTTTCCGGGTAGTACAATGTTGCGGCTATTTACTCAGGAGGGACTGTGCGGCTGAGATTGTTCGTTTTCCTACTGCTGGTAAATCTATCTGTATGTTTGCTTGCCGGAGCCCAGGATACCGATTCGGCGAACAACCCGCCGCCTCAGCCTCCACCCCGTGCAGGCGGCGACTTTGCAGTTGACAACCCACTGGCGGAGAAGTTGCCAACCGACGTGATTCTTGTCAAGGGCGCGGTGCCAAGCGCCACAGACGGGTCAACCCCGCTCCCTGAGGGCGGGGTCATGAGTGAGAAAACTTACACCAACCAATATTTCGACTTCGCTTATGCGCTGCCGCCCAACTGGCGCGAGAAATACATGGGACCACCGCCATCCGACAGCGGATACTACGTACTGACGCAACTCGAGCCGAGCAAAGCGCTGCAGGGCGCGAAGGCGGGGACGATTCTGGTCACAGCTCAGGATTTGTTTTTCGCTCGCAACCAGGTCAACACTGCCCTTGAGATGGTAGGGTACAGGAAGGCCACGCTGGGCAAGTCGGGCGCTGACTATACGCTCGAACGGCAGGCTGCGGAAGTCGCCATTGCCGGGCATACCTTCTACCGCCTGGATTACATGTCACCGGCAGCGGAACTTCACTGGTACACGCTGACCACGGAAATCCGTTGCCACGCCGTGGAGTTCATGCTGACCAGCCGGGACACAGCCTTGCTTGACAGCCTGGTCCAGAGCATTGAGAAGCTCAAGCAGGCCGCTCCTGTCCCTGGGACCAGCGCCCCTGTGCCCCCCCTCTGCATCAAGAACTACGCTTCTGGAAACGTGACCCGCAGAGTGGACCCCGTTCTGACAGACCGCAAATTCAATCCGATTCCGGTCAGGATCACCATTGATCGATATGGCCGAGTGAAACATGTTCACGTAATCAGCGCCTTTCCCGACCAGGCCAAAATCATTACTGACGCGTTGCTGCAATGGGAGTTCAAGCCTTACCTGCGCAACGGGCAGCCTGTGGAGGTAGAAACCGGCCTGATGTTTGGGGCCGGGGCCGAGCGAAGAAATGCGGTTAAGTCAGGAACCAAGGTTTTGGACTAAAATTACGCCACAGCAAAATTCTCTTGCATCAGGTCTTGCCCTTGGCTAAGGCGCGCTGGATGCTGAGGGTCAGCGCCTGCTTGGTTGAGTCGTATTGTTCCGCCGATATCGAGCCGTGCAGCTTTTCTGCCTCGAGTTGAAACAGTTCCTCTTTCAAGGCATCCACCAGAGACATGCTCTGGTCGGCACTCATCGCGGGCGCTGCTCGGACCGCATTCTTCCTCCTGAGCCATATCCCGAATATCAGCGCTAGCAGCACAGCGCCAATTCCCGAAAGTATGATCCAGATAGCGTTCGTTGATCCATCCGGGGCAGCCGGAGAAGAAGCCGCCAATGCTGGGTTGGGACGTGTTTCTGCAACCGGCGCGGAAGCCGCAGAAGGCGGAGGCAAAGGCGGGGCTTCCGCGGACGTGGGCGGAGCAGTGCCAACGCCTGAAACCTCAAAGGCCGGCACTTCACGCACAACGGGCTGTGCGACTGCCTGTTCCAGCCGCAGACCTTGCACCAGACCGGGGCTTGTGAAAGTCTTCGAGCGCACAGCCTTGAATGACATGGAAGGCGGATGGACCACCGCAAAGCTCTTGATCGGGTAGGCCAGCTTCAAATGCAGGGTCGCGTGGCCTTCATAAGGCAGGTGGTACGTGAACTTGAAAAGCGTGTCCCCGGGCCGCAGGGGAAAATCTACGGCATAGCGGCCTTTTTGAGGCGGGAGCGTCGCGGGAGTAACGTTGACCCAGATGGCGTCGGCGCTTTTCACCATGAACGAATCCAGTGTGGCCTGTGCCGCCAGGGAAATTTCAAAGTTGCGCGGTCCTGCCTGGGTGACCGGCGGACTGGAGGCATTCGTAATCGAATACATTTCTGTGACCTTAAGCATTGCGCCGTCGGTTTCTACCCGGGCGATGCCCAGGCCGCCGTTCAACCCGGGGATTTTTGGGACAGCGTCAAAAACCTTGACTTCCAACTGCGTCGATTTCACAGTCTGGTCATAGTTCACTCCCTGATGCAAAACGCGGACAATGTATCGTGCATTGAGCACGGCCTGAAAACCAAATATGCCCTGGGCGTCAGTCCTGGTTCGCGCCTCCTCCTCCATGCCGACCCCCAAACGCAGCAGCACGACATCATCGCCCGCCGATGGCGTGTTCGTTGTCTGGTTGCGAACCCGGCCTGTGATAGTGTCAGCGGCAAAGGCGGAAATCGCACAGGAACAGCAAGCAAGCAGCAGAATACGTCGGATTCGGGAATAGATTTTCATCGGACGTTGCCCAAGGACTGTCTTCAGGACAATCCTTTCTTTCATCTTCGGAGTTTAAAACAGGGTCGATAACTCGAAGGAACCTTGTTCACCGCGAGAAGCCGCCCTTCCAATCGGATGCCCGCGTTATTGCAGGTCAATCCTACTGATTTTCATTTTGTCGCCATCCATGCTTCCACTCACAGATACCTTGAAATCATGGTCCTTATCGGTTTCAGCCAGGAGTTTCCGTACCTTCTGGTTGCCGCCTTCATCAAACCTGATGAACTGCTTGTCTTCGGTCAGGACACCATAGCCACTATCGTTGCAGGAAGGCATTTGCAGGCAGCTCTTGCTATGTACAGCGGGAGGGCCGGGCTTGCGCGCCCTGCGCCCGGAGCAGGCAACATCAACCAGGTAGCCCGTGATGACAACATCTGCGGCAAGGCTCCTGGCGCTTAAGACAACAAGGAGGATGATGGCAATCCGGACCATCAGAGTTTTCTTGAAATAAGAAGGCATGGACGTGACCTCCTGCGATCTCTCGCTTAGAACCGGCGAGCGAGGAACCAAGATCCTAGAAAAAGGAGCGCTTTTTTTCAACACATTAAAAAGTGGGCGAGACACCGAAGTGTCTCGCCCGCAGAAGATAGTTGAAGCTCTACAGCGAACGCAGGAAATTCAGCAAGTTCTGTTTGTTGGTTGCCGAAAGCGCGTTGAAGTTGGCAATCACTCCGTTGGCTTCCGAGCCGCTGCTGGCATGCTGCGCGATGGCCGTCAGCAGGTTGCTGGTACGCCCGTCATGCAGGAAGAATATGCGCTGTCCCAGTCCCCACAGCGGGGCTGAGCGGAACTGGTCGCCGCCCGCTCCACCCTGGCCAACGTTATCGTTCAAGCCTGTTCCCATGTGATGAATTTCGATATCACTGAACAGGTTCGCCGTTGCATT
>JBGPZS010000256.1:0-5894 GCA_041493865.1 Terriglobia bacterium | reverse complement strand
TTGGCCGCTGTTTTAGCATAGGCTGGAGCTAGAATCACCACAAAGTTGGCACCCATACGCGAATGAGAAGCCCGTTCTTTACTCCGCTTGATTCCGTCAATAAGAGAATCTTCCGGGCGGCCCTCGCGGTTGCCCTGGCGACCGTGGTGGTCAAGGCCTGTACCGCTGCAAAAGACCTGGCTGTCGCTCATTCGTTTGGGCGTAGCGATACCCTCGATGCATTTTTATTCGCCTTCATGTTGCCCGCTTTTGCGCTGAACCTGGTTGTAGGCGCCGTGTCAGCGGCCCTGGTCCCGGTGCTGGTAGAGACGCGACAGAAAGATGGCGCCGCTGCCGGTCAACAGTTGCTTTCCAGCGTCATGCTTCTGACCGTGGCGGCGTTGGTAGCGGTAGCTCTCATGCTCGCCTTGCTTGCTCAGATGTACCTCCCCTGGCTAGGTCACAGTTTTTCTCCCCAAAAGCAATTGCTCACGCGCGAGTTCCTCTACTTCCTGGCGCCCTGGCTGGTATTGAGCGGGCTTGCCACGTTCATGGCCTGTGTCTTGAATGCAATTGAGAAGTTCGCCGTTCCAGCTCTGGTCCCCATACTGACCCCTTCAGTGGTCCTGGTTTGCATCGCCGTCTGGACGCACGCCAGCTCTGGCTTTGCATTGGCTTTAGGGACCCTTGCAGGCAGTTTCCTTGAAGTGGCGCTTCTCTATTACCTGGTTAAGAAATACCAAATCCTCGGGGCCGTGCGATGGCACGGGTTTGATCAGCGTGTGCGTGCCGTGGTGTCGCAAACCGGGCCCATGATGGCTGGTTGCCTTCTCATGGGTGCAACACCGGTCGTCGACCAATTCATGGCAGCCATGCTGGGCTCGGGTAACGTGTCAGCCTTGAGCTACGGCAGCAAAGTGCCGGCCGCGCTGCTCGCCATCGGGGCCACGGCGCTGAGCACCGCAACTTTGCCTTATTTTTCCAGGATGGCCGCTGAAAATGACTGGCAGGGTTGCCGGCATACCCTGAAACGATATTCCGCGCTCATGCTCTCCGTGAGCATACCTATCACGGTCGTGTTGATCGTATTCTCCAGATCGCTGGTAAGATTGCTTTTTCAACGCGGCGCCTTTACCAGCCTGGATACTGGCGTAGTCAGTCAGGTGCAAGCGTGTTACAGTCTCCAGATTCCTGCGTATGTGCTGTGCATGTTGTTCGTGCGTTTTATCTCCTCGGTCCGGCGTAATGATCTCCTGATGTATGCTTCGGCAATCAACCTCGTCGTGGACATTGTAATGAACCTGGTCTTGATGAGGGTGTGGGGCGTGGCCGGTATCGCGCTCTCAACGTCGATCGTTGTGGTTGGTTCTCTAATATTCTTGTCGTTGAGTTCGCTCCGGCTGCTGAAGCGGCAGTCTGCGGTCGTGCTAACCGCCGTTCACGCGCCCGCCCGTCAATAACCTATGAAACTGACCCTGGTGATCTCGTCTCTGGAACGGGGAGGAGCAGAGCGCATCATCTCCGTTCTGGCCGGTGCGTGGGCGGAGCGGGGAGAACAGGTGACCCTGCTCACGTTCGATGACGCAGAAGCGCCGGCCTATCCGCTTCATCCGCGCGTCGCGCTCAAAAGCCTGCATGTCGCAAACGAGTTTGCCCGGAACCCCTTTCACGCCCTGTATCGCAACGTACGCCGGATACGGCTGCTGCGCCGCCTGATTCGCCAGTCACGGCCGGATGCGGTCATCAGTTTTTTGGATTTTCCCAACATCGTCACGCTGCTGGCCACCCGGGGGCTTGGCGTGCCCGTAATCGTCTCTGAGCGGGCCAATCCGGCCTATGATGACCTGAAGATGATTTGGAAGGTCCTGCGCCGTTTTACTTATCCGTGGGCCGCCGCGCTGGTTTGCCAGACCAATGCCATGGTTGCGCTGCTACAACAAAAGATCAAGGTTGCGGGATACGCCATACCGAACGCTGTGGAGTTGCCGGCAACGGGGAATGCCGGTGCGCCAAAGGGTGGTGCCGCGAACTCGCGGACAGCTATCGCAATGGGCAGGCTGGTGCCGCAAAAAGGGTTCGACCTCCTGCTGCAGGCCTTTGCCCTCCTCGCACGGCGGCACCCGGAGTGGTCGCTTACGGTGCTGGGGAAAGGTCCTCTCAAAGGCCGGCTTGAGGCGCAAGCGGCATCTCTGGGATTGAAAAACCGCGTGAGTTTTGTGGGAGCTGTCTCAGACCCTTTCCCGGTACTGCGTGCAGCGGACTTGTTTGTGTTTTCCTCTCGCTTTGAAGGCTTCGGCAACGCCCTGGCTGAAGCGATGGCCTGCGGGTTGCCCGTGATCAGCTTCGATTGTCCGGCGGGCCCCTCGGATATTATTCGCCAGGGAGTTGACGGCGTGCTGGTTCCCGCTGAGGACATTGCCGGCCTTGCCAATGCCATGGACCATCTGATGAGCGACGCTGCTGAACGGGAGAGGCTCGCCCACCGCGCTCCTGAAGTCCTGACCCGCTTCAGCCTGGAGCGAGTTTTAACAATGTGGGACACGCTGTTCGACGACGTTCTGCCGGCGCGAAAGCGCACGAACTGAACCCCCCTCGCAAATGCGTTGCCACAGGCTCAGCGCACGGCGAGCAGATTGCAGAATGCCGGAATCTCGCCGGGCGCGCCCAGCCCATTTTGCTCGATGACCTGCACAGACGAAAAGCTGTTCCTCAAGTAGCTGAGAAGCCCTTCACCGGCGCCCAGATGCTGTGCATACTCCACCATTAGCTTGATGTGTGGTGATCTTTTCAGGGTCCGTTCCATCCCCCGTAATGCCGTAAGTTCGGCGCCTTCAATGTCCATTTTGCAGATGTCGATCGGTGGTAGATCAAGGGAATCGAGCGCCCTGCCCAGCACCGTTCCCGCAGGCAGGCCTCTTTCAACGATGTTGGATTCACCCTGGTTGTAAGCATGCCGGTAAAGGGAGACCTCTTTTGCTCGCTCGGTCGCGGCCATTTCGAAAATCGCGACCCGGTCGCTGAAGCCGTTGATTTCCACGTGTCGCCGCAGCATAGCGGCATTGCTGGGGTCGGCCTCCACGGAAAACACGCGAGCACCCCGTTTTGCGGCCAGCAGAGTGTAAAAGCCAATGTGTGCGCCGACATCAAGCACCGTGCATCCAGGCTTAATCAACGAACAGAAAAGCTCCCGCTCCTCTTTTTCATAGAGTTCAGGAAAGTGCCATAGGCAGATGTCCACATTCCCGCGCATGTTTACGTCAAACTTGAGATCGCCATCAAAGTCGCTGACGCGGAGCTTGAGGTCTGCGGGAAGATATTTCCGGTAGAGCCGGAGCAGCGTATTGTGCCCTTTCCATCTCCCTGTGTATTTCGTGATTCGTCCCGGCCGTAAGAGCAGCGAGAGTGCTGTCCGTGCCAGGCGGGAGCCAGTTGAAGGCTGCGATATGCTATCTGGGGATTCCATTGAAAATTGGCCGTATCATCGCTGTGACCGCGGTTCGCCTCATGTATATCATGGGCACGGACCGAAGCAACGAGTATGTCTTCGTAGATCGTCATTTTCCCCCATGATCCATAAACGAAAAAAAATTCTGTTCCTGGTGCCTGCTTTTGCCGGCGGGGCCGGCGGCGCGGAACGCGTCATCACCACGGTGCTTCGCCATCTGGACCACTCGTTTTTTGAATGCCATCTGGCACTCGTAGGAGCGGGCAACGCTTTTCTGGATGGCGTCCCAGGTTTCGTCACAGTGCACCATCTTGGTGCTACCAGAATGCGTTACGGGCTGCCCGGCATCGTAAAACTGACCAGGCAACTAAGACCTCAGACCATCCTTTCGACTGTCGTGTATCTGAACGTGGTGCTGATGCTGGCCAAACCGTTTTTGCCGGGCCGGCCAAAAATACTGCTTCGTGAAGCCGTTCTCCCAAGTGCGTATCTTGTCCAGGCCCTTCGCCATCCGCGCATATGGAGGTGGCTGTACCGGCACCTCTACCCCAAAGCGGACCGCATCATTTGCCTCTATGACGCCATGGTCGATGACATGGCCGAACATCTGGCAATCTCCAGAGACAAGCTGGTGCGCATCTACAATCCGGTGGATGTTGCGATGGTCCGCCGCCAGGCGGAGGTGGGGGAGACGCCCTACAGAGGTCCGGGACCGCACGTGGTCGCTGTGGGCCGGCTCCAGCATCAGAAAGCCTATGACGTGCTTTTGCATGCTTTCCCCACGGTGCTCAAGGCATTTCCACACGCTAGGCTTGGAATCCTGGGAGAGGGGCCTTTGGAAAGGCAACTCAAAAATCAGGCAGTTGATTTGGGAGTGGACCACGCAGTGAGCTTTCTGGGTTTTCGAGGGAATCCATGGCCATACGTTAAGCACGCAGACCTGTTTGTTCTTTCCTCGCGGTTTGAGGGATTGCCGAACGCCTTGCTTGAGGCGCTGGCTTTGGGCGTTCCCGTAGTCGCTACCGATTGCCCTGGCGGTGTGCGTGAGATTCAGAAATCAGCCCCGCACATCGTTCTGGTGCCGCCCGAGGCGCCCGGCCTATTCGCCGATGCGATGGTTTCAGTGCTCACCCGGTCGAAGGACAAGAACGTGACCCAGAAAGACACTGAAGACTGTCTGCGCCGCTTTGACGCGCAGCAGATCGCTAATGAATATGCAAGCCTGCTGTGACCGGCCCATCGCTTTCCGCGTGGAAATGCCAGCACATCGAAGTCGCACAGGTGTTAAATTGATCTGGGCGCTCACGGCAAGTGGGTTCCAGGCTGAATCGCATGTGTGGAATTGCAGGCTTTTGGTCCAGAAAAGCGCTTGCTGAAGACCCGGTTGCCCTCCTCAACCGGATGGGTAGCACGTTGGCCCATCGAGGACCGGACGATTCCGGCGTCTTCTACGATACCAGCGCAGGCCTCGGCCTTTCCTTTCGCAGACTTTCCATCATCGATCTCTCCGCTGAAGGGCATCAGCCCATGGCGTCAGTCTCAGGTCGATACACCATCATCTTCAACGGCGAGGTATACAACTACGGAGAGATCCGGACGGAAATGGGCACGCAAGCCTGGCGAGGCCATTCCGATACGGAAGTCTTGCTGGCGGCCATCGAACGCTGGGGGCTGGATGCAGCCGTGCAGCGTTTTGTCGGAATGTTTGCCTTCGCTTTGTGGGATAGCTTTGAGCGGCGGCTTCATCTGGTGCGGGACCGGGTCGGAATCAAACCTCTTTACTACGGCCATATTGACGGAAACTTCGCTTTTGCTTCCGAACTCAAGGCCCTCAAGATTTTTCCTGGATTTCAGCCCACAATTGACCGCGACACGCTGGCGGCCTATATGCGTTGCGCTTACGTTCCCGCGCCGTACTCCATTTACCGGGGAATTCAACAACTCCCTGCCGGTCATATCTTGACGCTGAGTTCCGCCGAGACGTCCCCGGTTCTCACCGCATACTGGTCAGCCGCCGATGTTGCCCGCGAAGGAGTGGAAGATCGTGTGCAGGGCAGCGATGAGGAGATCATTGAGCAACTCCATGCGAAATTACGGGATGCAGTCCGCGTGCGCATGATTGCTGACGTCCCGCTTGGAGCTTTTCTCTCCGGGGGAATCGATTCATCCGCTGTGGTTGCTCTCATGCAGTCGCAAAGCAGCCGCCCGGTCAAGACCTTCACCATTGGTTTTCATGAAGACGTTTACAACGAAGCCACCCATGCACGCAGGATTGCCAAGCATCTGGGGACCGATCACACTGAGCTCTTTGTAACCCCCCAGGACGCATTGGATGTCGTGCCGTTACTGCCCTCCATGTATGACGAGCCCTTTGCCGATTCGTCGCAGATACCCACCCACCTGGTGTCAAAACTGGCGCGCCGGCACGTGACGGTTGCCCTCTCCGGTGATGGTGGCGACGAGTTGTTCT
>JBGPZS010000588.1:0-2371 GCA_041493865.1 Terriglobia bacterium | reverse complement strand
TGACCGCCATTCCAAAACCAAGAACAACAATCGCTGGGAAAAACGTTTTCCAGTAGGCGCCGCCGACCGAGGGCACAGCGCAGAGAACGAAGCCCGATGCCACAATGAGCGGGCCGGTGATCAGCGGCAATCGCGGGCCGTAACGCGTTACCAGCCCCCCGGACCAGCGCGAGAGAAGAAACAGCAGCAAAATCAAAGGCAACGCCGCCGCGCCAGTTGCCGTTGCGGAGTATCCCTGGACCTGGATCAGGTTCAGCGAGAACAGGAAGAAGAAAATTCCGATTGCGGCGTATAGCAGAAGAGTGAGCAGGTTCGCGCCACTAAAACTGCGGGACGCAAACAGATTGAGTGGAACCATCGGTGAGGCTGCGGTAGCTTCGACGAATATAAAAGCGACAAGACATACGAAGCCAACGATCAAAGGCCCCAAAACCAGAGGGTGTTTCCAACCCAGTCTTATGGACTCAATGAGCCCGTAAACCAAACCGCCTAACCCAACGGCAACGAGCAGGGCCCCAAGCCAATCTACCCGTCCAGCAGAAGCGTTACGGCTTTCCGGGATGCGCCAGAGCGAAATTGCCACCACCGCTGCTGCCAGAGGAAGATTGATGAAGAATACCCAGCGCCACGAAGCATGTTCGATAAGCCAGCCGCCTACAACCGGCCCGATCGCGGCAGTAATCGCCGTGAACCCGGACCACGTGCCGATGGCCCGGCCACGGGTCTTCTCGGCGAACGATGCGCTAATGATGGCAAGGCTTCCCGGTACAAGAAAGGCAGCTCCCACACCCTGGATACTCCGCGCGATCACCAATTGGCGAATGCTGGAAGCCCCGCCGCAAGCCATAGAAGCCAGCGCGAAAATCACAACACCCAGCACGAACATGCGACGCCGGCCGAGCAGGTCTCCGAGTGAGCCGCCGACGAGAATCAACGCGCCCAAAAACAGTCCGTAGGACTCGACCACCCATTGCACGTCGACCACCGTGGCATGAAGGCCGGTTTGGAGCGCAGGCAAAGCGACGTTGACGGCCGTGCTGTCTACAAAAGCCATGCTGGAACCGAGGATGGTCGCCACGAGGACCCAGTTTTTTGCGGCTGGGCTGCAGGGAGACTGCGCACGCACCGAGCGGATTAGGGTTTCGTCGCAAGGCGGTCTGATAGACACAGTGGATATATTCTAGTGTGCATCCGGACCCGAAGTGCGGAAATGGCACGCGAGCCGGCTTTGCTCTGAAAAAATATGTCAAGGCCGGGACAGCAAGGTGTTTTCTACTTGCCTCTTTGACAGCGGAGTTCTACACTCATTCGTTTGCCTTCGTTTGCTTATGAGCCAATCTTTGCTGCCGATTCAAACCATTGCGGGGAAGCTGAAATTACCCGAAGACTATTTTGAGCCTATCGGACGTCACGGCGCCAAGCTGAAGCTGGACATCCTGTCTGACCCGGCATTCCCGCGGCGAGGTAAGCTCATTCTGGTGACGGCAACCACGCCCACGGCGTCCGGGGAAGGCAAGACGGTCACCTCCATCGGGCTTACCCAAGGCTTGGAGCGCATTGGCAAGAAGGCGATCATCACATCGCGAGAACCGTCGCTGGGGCCGGTGTTTGGCATGAAGGGCGGCGCTGCCGGCGGCGGCAAGTCGCAGATCGAGCCCAGCCAGAAGATCAATCTCCATTTTCATGGAGACTTCCACGCCATCACTACGGCGCACAACCTGCTGGCCGCTCTGATCGATGCCCACGTGTTTCACGGCAACGAACTGGACCTGGATGTAGCCCAGATCACCTGGCCGCGCACCATGGACATGAATGACCGCGCTTTGCGCCGCATCACCATCGATATTGGTGAGAAAAAAGGAGCGCTGACTCGCAACTCCGGTTTCGTGATCACAGCCGCTTCTGAAGTCATGGCGATCATGGCGCTGGCCAGCAGCCTGGAAGACCTGCGCCGCCGCCTGGATGCGATTGTGATCGGCGTTACGCGTTCGGGCAAGCCGGTGCGCGCAGCCGATCTGGGCGCAACGGGGGCAATGATGGCCCTGCTGAGCGAGGCCATCCTGCCCAATCTGGCGCAGACCACGGAAGGTACTCCGGCGATGGTGCATACGGGGCCGTTCGGCAATATCGCGCACGGCACCAGCAGCGTGATTTCCCACAACATGGGAATCCGCCTGGCTGACTACGTGGTGAACGAAGCTGGTTTCGCCGCCGACCTGGGCGCGGAAAAGTATTTTGATATCGTGATGCGTTCCTCGGGGATCGCTCCCGCCTGCGCCGTGCTGGTGACGACGGTCCAGAGCCTGCGCAACCAGGGTGAGGGCGATCTGGATCGGGGCGCGCCGAACCTGGTCCGTCACATTCAGAATCT
>JBGPZS010000004.1:0-23073 GCA_041493865.1 Terriglobia bacterium | reverse complement strand
GATCTTCATCACGGCTAACAAGCTAGCCCGTCCTCGACTTGCGTTTCAAGCGGCAAGAAACGGCAGGGGCGATGCCGCTGAATGTCGCGGTGGGCCACAAACAACTTCTTACAGCACGGCAGTCTCATGCAGCAGTTCGCCGCGGGCAAAGCGCTCAAACCCGAGAACAGAAACCTCATCCACTACATCCGTTTTGCCCCGCAAAATAAGGTCTGCCAGGATTTTGCCGGTGGCGGGCGAATGCATCACGCCGTGTCCACTGAAGCCGTTGGCCAAGAAAAAGCCGGGCACGGCGGCAACGGGGCCGAGCACGCAATGATGGTCAGGCGTCATCTCATACAGTCCGGCCCATGCGCGTTTGGGATTGACGGGGAGATTCTCAAAAGCGGGCACCCGGTTGGCAGCATGAATCAGGATCTTTTCAATGAACGACGGTTCAAAGTCAGCCTTGTAGCCGGGAGTTTCTTCAGGGTCATTCCAGGCCAGAAGGAAACCACGTCCCTCGGGACGGAAATGGAAGCCGGTGCTCATATCGATGACCATCGGCGAGGAGTGAGGGAAGTCAGAGAACGGCTCCGACGGAACCAGCATTCGCCGCAATGGTTCAACCGGAAGATCGATACCGACGAATTTTGCGATCTGTGCGGACCACGCGCCCGCTGCATTCACTACCGTAGAGGTGGCAACCGGCTCGCGGGTGGTTTCCACACTGAAAGCGCCACTTCTGTCCATCGTAATGCCGGTGACCTCAGTTTTCTTCCATAGTGTTGCGCCGTGCTCAGCGGCACTGGCCATAAAGCCGTTCATCACGCTATAAGGATCGACAAAGCCGTCTGTCGAGCAGAAGCTGCCGCCAAGGATGTCATCAGAGCGGAGCTGCGGCAGCATGGCCCGAATCTCGTCCGCGGGCAGCAAGCGTGCCGTCTTCAGACCGAGGCTTTTTTGCCGCTCGAAATTGTCGCGCAGGTAGGCGAGGTGTGAATCCTTCGTCGCCAGAAAGAGATAGCCCTGAGGGCGGTAATCAGCGGGATGGCCAACAACTTCCTCAAACTTCGCATAGAAAGGAATGGAATAGAGCGACATCTGTATGTTGACCGAGGTAGAGAACTGCGCGCGCACGCCGCCCATGCTCTTTCCGGTGGAACCCTTGCCTTGCGAGCTTTCGCGCTCAATGACCAGCACGTTTTTGCAGCCCGCATGCGTGAGATGCCAGGCGATGCTGGAGCCAACGATGCCGCCGCCGATGATGACTACGTCCGCCGTCTGCATGCTATTTGCTCTTCAAGGCCTCCCATTGCTTGAGCAAAGCCTGGGCCCGTGCCAGCGTCTTCTCCGCGGCCTGTGCTTCCTGACTCGTCGGAGCAGCATCAGCGCTGTCTATGGCCACAATGAGCTGGCTTAGATTACCGATCACCTGGGAGAACGCCTGCTCGGGTGGGCCTTCGGGTTCGGCTTCGCCTCGGCGGCGACGCGCATCTGCAAGCTTCTTTTCCTCGTCGGCGCTGATTTTTCCAGCCTGTGCGGCGGCGGCATGGATTTCTTCAACTGCCTGGTTGGCCTGTTGCAGGGTCTGGACCAGTTTCAGTTCAAGCGCAAATTGCCTTTCCAGATCCGGCGGAGAAGCTTTCACCCGTGGATCCATGATCAGATGAAGTGGCTGTACATAAGCCGTTCTGCCGACGGTGAGCCGGACCTGGTAAGAGCCGGGAAGGGCCTGCGGACCCTCAGGTTCGCGGGGCACATCACCGCCAGCGACTGTGGACATGCTGTAACCGGGCTGAGCAACCGGCGGAGCGGAATAGCGAATGTCCCAGATGAAGCGGTGCATTCCCGCAGCCTGGGAGAGCGGTTCTGCCAGCCTGAACCAGTATGCAGGAAACGCCGGTGGCGTGGGCGGACGGAAAGGCTGATCTTTGCTCGAGTAGGAGCGCACGACTTGACCCTTTGCATCCAATATTTCAAGTTTTACTTCATCTTGTAGCGACGACTTCAAGTAATAGTAGAAGATTGCTCCGGGCGGCGGATTCTCGCCCGCAGGCTCTTCCGGAGGCAAAGGCGTGTCATGGTTGGTGTTGGCGCGGATGCGCATGGCGGTTGATGGTTGGAAAAGGTACGCGGCGACAGTATTCGATTCATTTGTGATCTGGCGCAGCGGCGAAATGTCATCAAGAATCCAGAACGCTCGCCCGTGAGAAGCCACCACCAGATCGTTCTCTTTGATCACCAGATCGTGCACGGGCGAAGAAGGCATGTTGAGGCGCAGAGGCTGCCATGAGTCGCCGTCATTGATAGAAAAGAAAACACCGAGTTCCGTGCCGGCAAAGAGCAGACCTCGCCTGACCGGGTCTTCACGGACGACCCGGACGTATGCACCGTTAGGAATGCCATTGTTAATCCGGGTCCAACTCTTGCCGAAATCGTGGGTGCGATAGATATAAGGGACAATGTCATCGAGCCGGTGGCGATCGACGGCGGCGTAGGCTGTGCCGGCGTCAAAATGCGAAGCGTCAATGATGCTGATTTTGCTCCAGTCAGAGAGGCCCGGCGGGGTGACGTTGCTCCAGATCTTGCCATTGTCACGCGTGAGGTGTATTAACCCGCTGTCAGTTCCTGCCCAGATCTGTCCGGCGCTGACCGGCGAAGGCGCGATTGTATAAACCACGCCGTGGCCGCGTGCTTTGGCGTTCTCCGCGGTCAGCGGGCCTGCTTCCGAGGCCTTGGGATCTGTGCCGGTGAGGTCAGGGCTGATTGTTTCCCAGCTATTGCCCTGGTTGGCGCTGCGCAGCACGTTCTGCGAGCCAAAATAAAGAGTGTGAGAATCCTGCGGCGAAAAAACCAGCGGTGAGGTCCATGTAAAGCGGTGTTCAGGATGGGCTTCACCGAAGTTGCGGATGGCACTAGGCGCGATAATTTGCGCCTGGCCGGTGCGGCGATCATAGCGGAAAAGTTCACCATAGGTCCCGCCGCCATAGATGATGTTGGAGTCGGAAGGGTCAGGCGCGATGTAGCCGCTCTCACCTGCTCCCGCGGGATGCCAGTCGCGGAAGGTGATGGAGCCGTCATTGCTGCGGCTGATGATAAAGACGCTGCCACTATCCTGCTGCGCCCCGTAAACATGGTAAGGAAACTCGTTGTCCACGGCGACATGATAGAACTGCGCCGTAGGCTGGTTGTACCAACTGCTCCAGGTGCGACCGCCATCCACGCTTACGCCTGCGCCCTGGTCACTGCCAAAGATCATGCGCTGCGGGTTGGCGGGATCAATCCATAGAGCGTGATAGTCGTCCCCGCCGGGCGCACCCTTGATGGCGACAAAAGTTCTTCCCGCATCAGTGGAGCGGTAAAGAGAGACGTTGGGAATGTAGACGGTGTCGGGGTTTTTGGGATCGACGTACACCTCGCCGAAGTACCACATGCGGCCGCGAATGCGCGGATCAGTTCCGGTACGTAACCATGTCTGGCCGCCATCATCGGACTTGAACAGGCCGCCATCCTTGGCATCGATCAAGGCATACACGCGCTGGCCGTGAGTGCCGCGGGCAACAGTCAGACCCACACGCCCCCAATCGCCCTGCGGCAGACCGCCGGCGGTAACGGGGTTCCAGACATTGCCGCCATCAGTCGATTTGTAGATGGCGCCGGAGATCGTTACGGGCGGATAGACGCTCCAGGGCGGGCGACGATCATGCAGCAGCACCGCCCAGACGGTTTGCGGATGGTCGGGATCAAGGGTAATGTCAATCGCGCCGGAATTCTCGTCTCTGAACAAGACCCTCTGCCAGGTCGCGCCGCCGTCGGTGGAGCGAAAAACGCCGCGTTCTGAACTGGGGCCGTAAGCGCTGCCCATGGCCGCGACAAAAACAACGTCAGGGTTGCCGGGATCGATGGCGATGCGACTGATGTGTCGCGAGGCCGTTAATCCAATGTTCTTCCACGTGCGGCCGCCGTCAGTGGATTTATAAACGCCGTTGCCGTAGGTCAGGTCAGAGCGGAAATCGGCCTCGCCAGTGCCGACATAGATAATGTTGGGATTGGACTGTACCACGGCCAGTGCTCCGATGGATGAGATGGGCTGGCCATCAAACATCGGCTCCCAGGTGATGCCGCCATTGCCGGTCTTAAACACGCCGCCGGCAACGCCGCCGAAATAGTAAACATTAGGCTGGCCTTCAATGCCGCTCACGGCGATGGTGCGCCCGCCACGGTGAGGCCCAATCATCCGCCAGCGCAAGCCGCCATAAAGACCAGCATCCAGTTGCTGCGAGAACCCCAGGCAAGACATGAGTACAAAAAGAATAAACACCGGGACGAAATGCAATGGGGAAGAAAATCTACGCATAAGCAGAGCATTGTATAAGACAGGCTTCCGTTTACTCGCTGCGATCTGGTAAATTCAAAGGTACTCCATCCTAAAAGCTGCAGGGGACCCGTCATGAAAATCAGGGAAAAGAGTGTGCCCGGATACGAGCGCGTTGTGTGCGGCATTGACGAAGCCGCGGGATATCACGGGATTGTCGTTATTCATTCCACGGCGCTGGGGCCGGCTGTGGGGGGGACACGCTACTGGAGTTACAAAACTGAAGATGAAGCCATTACCGATGGACTTCGCCTGGGCCGGGGCATGACCTATAAAAACGCGCTGGCCGGGTTGCCGTTCGGTGGCGGGAAATCCATTGTGATGCGCAACGACAAGGCCGCGGACCGCGAGCAACTTTTTCGCGCCCACGGTCGCCTGGTGAACAGTTTTGCCGGCAAATACTTTACCGCAGAGGATGTGGGCACCAGCCCGGCTGACATGGAGTACATCCTGAAAGAGAGCAGTTACGTTGCCGGCTTGCAGGGACGCTCTGGCGATCCCTCGCCGCATACGGCCCGCGGCGTCTTCCGCGCCATGCAGGCAACGGCAAAACACAAGTGGGGAAGCGATGATCTTTCAGGGAGAACCGTGGCGATCCAGGGCTGCGGCCACGTTGGTTACTTTCTGGCGGGTGAACTGGCACGCGTGGGCGCGAACCTGATCGCTACGGACGTGGACCCGGTGAAGGTGAAGCGCGCGATGGACGACCACGGGGGCATCGCTGTGGCGCCGGAAGAGATTTACTCCACAGCGGCGGATGTGTTTGCGCCGTGCGCGCTGGGTGGTGTGATCAATGATCAGACACTTCCGCAATTGAAAGCTGAATTAGTGGTGGGAGGGGCCAACAATCAGTTGCTGGAGGCGCGCCATGGCGATCTGCTGGAAGAACGCGGGATTCTTTACGCGCCAGACTACGCGGCCAATGCCGGCGGAGTGATCAACGGCTGCTGCCGGGAGATGCTGGGCTGGGACGCACCGCGAACGTTGGCCAAGACCGACGCAATTTATGACACGCTGCTGACGATCTTCGCCATCGCCGGGCGGGAGAAGATTCCCACGTATCAGGCGGCGGACCGGCTGGCGGAACAGCGGCTGAAACACGCAGACGCATAGTGGTGTAGAGGCTTGCCTTGAAGGTGCGGTGCGAATAACATTCCTTCGGCGAACACAGCGCCGCAAAGAACGGAGGCAATACTGTGAGATCGAAAAAGCTATTCGCAGCACCGCTACTGTTGATGATGACGTGCTTTTGGAGTTCCGCCCAATCGCCGCAGAGCCCAAACAGCCAGCCGGACACAACCGGTTCACCCGACTTGATTGTGAATACCGAACTGCTCTCCCACCAGTGGGTGGTCCGGGACGAGCAAATGGACGCTGCCGCGTGCAGCGTGGAAGAGGGCGGTATCACACCGGGACTACGCCGGATCGTTCGTTTTACCGTGGAAACGCCGAATGTTGGCGATGCCGATATCATCGTGGGTGATCCGAACGTCCACGTGGCAAACAACGATGGCCTGTTCGAATTTGCTACCTGCCATCAGCACTATCACTTTCGGCATTACGCGCTCTACCAATTGATCGATCCCAACACAGGGTTCATCTGGAAAGCCGCGAAAAAAGGCTTTTGCATGCTGGATACCGATCCGGTGCCCGCCGCCAACGGCACAGAGCCTCCACGAAGTTCACAGTTCAGGAATTGCGGCGCGGTCGGAATTCCCGGTAACCAGGGAATCAGCCACGGCTGGGCCGACGCCTACCGCTTCTTCTTGAGTGGACAATTCTTTGTGCTGGATGGCGGCGATGGCCAGCCGGTTGTACCGCCCGGAACGTACATCATCAGAATCACCGTGAACCCGCCATTCACACCAACAGCCGGCGAACCATGCCGTTTTCTAGAGAAGATCGACACAAATGGACAACAGATCTGCCACCAGTTGCCAGAGTCAAACTACTCCAACAACGTTGGCGAGGCGCTGATTACGATTCCCGCTCATCCGGGGAAGTCAGGGAACGGGCCGGCAGCAGGAACCGCAGCCAAGGAAGATTTTGACGAGCACGACAACAAGATTCCGAAATAACATCAAAAAACTTCTGTCGAAAGGTCCGGCCCCAGGGCCGGGCCTTTTTTTTGAGTTGTTTAAGGCTGGGTGGGCTTCTTCCTCACATAGAGCAGCTTGTCGATCTCAGCCACCACGTTGCCTTCCGTGTCTTTTATCAATACCTGAAATTGCGGTTCAACTTTGGGTTGAACTTCGGCGGCGGCGCGGATCTCAGCAATCTGTTCTTCGGCAAGCTGGAAGGTCGCCTTCATCACCCCTTTGCCCGGCTTCTTGAAGCGGATGGCGGCGGCTTTGTCCCAGACGATGTAATCCGGGCCGAGAATATTGATGAGCATGAGCATGTAAAAGGGATCGCACATGGAATAGAGCGATCCGCCGAAGTGGGTGCCGACGTAGTTGCGGTTATAAAAGCGCAGCGGCATCTCGACTTCGACGTTCCGGAAGTCTTCCGAGATGTGCGTCACGCGCACGGCTGCTCCGAGATACGGCGGATACAGGTTGACCCAGCGTTGCAGTTTCTTCGCGCGCTTGCTTTGGCTCATGCTCGACATCTTTCTCCTCTGCGGTTTGACACTGGCCTTATTGCGGGTCCTGTTCTTTTGTGTGGGCCTGTAGTTCCGTGGCTGGCGGGCTGGAGTGGTTCATGTGGACGATCCGCCATTTTCCGTTGCTCTTGCGGCAGAGCGCGGTGCCGCGAGCATTGATCACCTGCTGCTGGTGAAGCACAATTTTGAGATCATACTCCACCCAAACGGCGTCGCCGATGAGGTGGTGCGCGCGCTGGACCATGGAAAGTTGCGCTGGCGGACTCTGCTGGAAATATGCCTTGCGGTAATACACCAGGGTGGCGTCGCGACCGTAGAAGTCGCCCGCCACAGTGAAGGTGACAATCTGCGGGTCCAGGCAATCGGCGAGCGCGGACTCATCGGCGCGGTTGAAGGCCTCTTCGCAGCCAGTGAGCTGCTGGTGAAGTTCGGCGACGACGGCCTCGATGCTCTTAGTGTCGGGCACAAACTGTGCGGTATGGTTTTTGAGATCGACGGTAGCGCCGAGTCGCGAGAGCAGGTCGACGCCAAGGATGCCGTCAATGCGTTTACCGCAGGCCTGGCCGATGGGCGAGAGGTCCACAGCGGGCAGGCGGAGGTCCTTTAAGCGATGATCGCCGATCAAAAGCTCAGGCAGAGTGACCTGGCGGGACTTGGTTTCAACCGTGCCGCTCCAGGAGGTGACGGAGAGTTTGCGCGAGTCGCCGTGCGCGAAGGATTTGCTGTTGAGCATGGAGGTGGCGGCGGTATCGACGAGAAAGCGCAGTTTGGCGCCAGCCACAGTGACCTCAACCACAGGCAGGCCGTCACAGCTATCGAGATGGACCTCTTCCGCGCTGAGCGAGCGGGTGGAGGCGAGGAGCACAAGGAGGAAGAAGCTGCGCAAGTAAAAACCAGACATCGGGGCCCTCCATAAATCGCAAACCAAAATCGCAAACCAAAATCGCGAACCAGAAACGCGAACATTATGACATAAAAACGAACGTTCGTGCTATTATATTTTTCAAGGTAAAGTCTTCTTATGCCAGCGTCCCGCAGCGCCATTGCCGAAGCTCGCCCCAGCAAGGGTATCCGCACGCGCGAGAGTATTCTGCGGGCGGCGGTGGACCTGGCATCGGTGGAAGGGCTGGAAGGATTGACCATCGGACGCCTGGCCGATGAATTAAAGATGAGCAAGAGCGGGCTGTTTGCACACTTCGGGTCGAAAGAAGAGCTGCAACTGGCGACCATTGAAATGGCGCGGCAGATCTTTGTGGAGCACATTGTCCGCCCCGCGCTGGCACAGCCGGAAGGAATCCAGCGACTCCTAAGCCTCTGCCAGGGCTGGCTGGGACACGTGGAAAGCCGGGTGTTCAAGGGCGGCTGCTTTTTTACCGCCGCCTCATTCGAATTCGACAGCCGGTCAGGGCCGGTGCGCGACGCCATTGCCGACGCCATGAAGACCTGGCTGGCAACGCTGGCCCGCGCGGCGGAGTCGGCAAAGAAAGCCAAGCACCTGAAGACGTCCATTGACCCGGAGCAGTTTGCGTTTGAAATCTATTCCCTGGCCATGGGCGCGAACTGGGCGCTGCAGTTGCTCGACGACAAAACGGCCATGAAGAAAGCGCGGAAGAACATTCTGCAGCGTATTCGCGGCGCGGCCACACCTTCCTGCCCGCCGATCAAATCATCAAAACAGTGAGCCTACAGGGTGCGCTGAAGCGCACCCTGTGAAGCACTATTTCTTCTTCGGAGCCGCAGCAGGCGACTTCTTGGGCGCGGCGCCCGCCTGCCCTTTGGACGGATCGTCTGCCGGGTTGACATACGTCAGCTTGAACGGCCCGGTGCCGTTGACCTGGACTTCGGTTTCACCTTTTGCCATGGCGTAATGATTGTGGTGTATGGGGACGACGGCCGTCGATTTTGCCGGCAGAGTGACCATTGAACTCTCATCAAACTTGTCTCCCATGCCAACGTGGAACTCGCCGGAAAGCACGGTCACGTTTTCCACCGTGGGATGCCAGTGCGGCATGATCCTGTAACCATCGGGCACCTTGAGACGGACGATGAAAGGACCTGCTTTGCCAGGGTTGCCCGCGATCACGGCAAACTGTGCTCCCGGCTGAAAGACGGGAGGGGCCGGTCCCCACTGGACCTTGTCCGGGGTGACGACGATTGGCGCGGGACCTGCTGCTTTGGCCTTGCCGGCAGCCTTCTTGGGAGCGGCCGTGGTCTGCGCCAATAGCAAAGCCGGCAGCAGAATTAAGATCGCCAGAAATCTACGCATGTATCCCTCCAATTTCTAATTTTGCTACAAAGCACTCTTGCGTCAATTCTACACTCCGGCACAAGCCGACGCCGCGCCAAGAAAAAATGAACACAAGAGGTCACTACGCGAATCTCTTCCAGTGGAAGAAGCAGAGACACGGCTCTTTCAACGAAGTAAATAGGAGATTGAAACGATGGTGGAATTCCCGATGTTGACAGCGTTTCTGGTGGTTGCGGGGCTGGCCGCGGCCGGGGGAAAACGAATCAGGCTGGAGCGTACGGTACGCAGTAATTTGCCGTTCAGTGACGCCGTGTGGCATGGCGATACGCTTTACCTTAGCGGACACATTGGTCTGGACCCCAAGACGGGGCGTCCGCCGACGACGGCGGAAGAAGAAGCACGGCTGGTATTGGACGGCATGAAACGCACGCTGGAAGCTGCCGGGCTGACCATGGATGATCTTCTTTCCGTGCAGATTTTCTGTTCCGACGTGACGCTGTTTGAAAAATTCAACGTCGTGTATCGAACCTACTTCAAAGGAGAGTTTCCGGCGCGGGCTTTCCTGGGCTCAGGCCAGCTGCTGTTCGACGCCAGGTTTGAAGTACAGGGGATCGCGGGGAGGCCGTAACACCGCGCCAAGCCTCCCGCCTGCATGGCTTATTCCGCGGTGGTGGGATCGATGACGGTCTTGATTTCCGAGATCTTGTTGGCCGGGAAACCGCCCTGGCTGGCATGTTCGCGCACCATTTGCTCGTTGGGCGCGATGTAGACGCAATAAATCTTGTTGTCGGTAACGTAGCTGTGCAGCCACTGGATCTGTGGTCCCAGGTTCCGGAGCACGCTGCATGATTTTTGTGAGATAGCCTGAAGCTCCTGTGGCTTCAGATTTCCGGCTCCTGGGAGTTCACGTTCGATGACGTATTTGGGCATGGGGTCTCCGTGGAAGAAGCAGCCTAACACTCAAAAGCGCGGGCGACAAGTCCGTGAAAACAACCGGTAGGGTGATTTTCAGGCGGACCTGGGATTCGCACCAAAGCTTTCCAATGAGTGGCCCAGCAGCTCACCAATACGGTTGATGGTGATGTCGGCCGGGGGATAGGCGGAGACGATCTTGGGATCAAGCGCGTAGTGCCCCTGCTTGGGGAAAACGGTTGTGACCTTTGCGCCCCAGATTTTCTTGACGTCAGTCAAGATGCGCAGCTTATCGTCGACCAGCACGTAATGCGCGGCAGGGAAGCGGCGCTCCACGTCGTCCAATTCCTTTTCTTTGTGGACATAAATCAGCACGTTGCCGTCAACAGACTCATGAATACCTGAGCGCTCGACCTTCAACGGCTGGAAAACGACATCACCGTCGGACAAGATTACGGCCTTGCCCCATTGCTTGACGTGCTCGATGGCGTCCAGCGAATCGGGATAAAGGCGCGTAGCGAATGGGTAATTGATGAGGAAGTGCGAAACCGTGAGCAGGCTGGGATCACGCGGGTTTTCCAGACGGTAGCGCTGTAGCGCGCCGAGATAGTCAGCGTACCCAAGTTCGGTGCGGATCTGTTCGAAGATGTCCCAGTAGCGCTGCTGGCGTTCAGGGCCGACTTGTTGCTCAAGATGGCGCTTGAGGTCGGCGGTAACTCGGTCGTTATCAAGCAGAGTGTTGTCGACGTCGAAGAGGAAGATGAGGTCGGGCATGACTGTTCATGGAGATTGTACCGGGAGAGGGAGTTCCGCGGGAGGTTAGAGCTTGGACGGAACGAAAACCAGCAGGGGCGCAACCAGTGGCCAGCGCCCCTTTTACGTCACAGCTATTGAACCCTGATGTTCGCTAGGCTGGCGCCATCGCCCGGTTACCTTGAAAGGCAGCCTTTACTTCCGGCTTCATCAGGTACACGATGATGAAAATCTGTATAGCAAGCACGCACACTTTAAAGAGGAAAGCACCCAGGTTGAAATGGGCGAAGCTGCCAAGCAATCCAAGCAGTCCCAGGGCAGCTAAGATCGCGGTCAAGATAACCGTGACCATCCGTGCCCACTCCTTCAGCTTCAGCAAGCCCACTCCCAGGATGATTTCGACAGCGGCAATGATGAGGAAGAACACACCCATCACTGCTCCCAAGCTGGCGATCAAGCCGGACATCCCATTGGCCTGGCCCTGCTGATTCATCATAGTGGCAAGGATGCCGCCTCCCGCCATCATCCCAATTCCGCCCAGAACACAAAAAGTGGCTCCCACAAAATCCAGAATCGCAATTATCGTAACGCCGGTAGGCCTAACCATACGCAGTTCCTCCTTAATTTAGGGTTGATGCCGCGTATTGTATCCACATTTTGCCCAATTTAAGCCAGCAAATTTCTTCCCCTGGTTAGTGCAGAGGTACATATTCTGGAGAGTGCGCGTGTCAGCGCTTCATCGAGCGGGTTGCTCTTTTCGACTTTTACCAATTTTTAACCCTGCGATCACCCAGAGGTAACACTGGAAGGTTAGCGTTCTCTGCGCCAAGAAAAGGTCTTTTCCAAAGCCTCAAAATCCCCCGGAGGACGAAAACACAATGACACGCAGTACTGCCCAGATGCTTGCGCTTGTATTTGCTGTAGCCATTCTAGTTATGCCTGCCATGGCTGAAGATGGCGGGCGAATCGTTGGTGTTCCCCAGGCCAACGCCAAGTCCGGACATCCGGATAATGTGATCTCACGCGGCTTCAAGCTGGTGCAGATTGTGCAGGGAACGGACAAGCTGGAGAACCCTTCCGGCATTATCACGAATTTTGGGATGTTGAATGACGGAGCAACGCAGAAGTTTGAACCCACGCGGACTGAGGCTGACGAGAACCTCTACCTGGTATTTGACCACAACCTGGGCGGTCCGACTCCCGGATTTGACTATGGACGCCACTATCTGTTCCAGGGCCATGAAAATGCGGTTCCGTTTGCCTACATTACCCGTGTCAATCTGGATGTGACCGATCCCGCGCACCGCATCACTCTGCTGACGCCAGTTGGGGCAAACGGCCAGACTGGCTTCGGCTCCATTGATGGCTCGGTCTGGGACCCGTTCACCAGGACACTGCTCTTCACGCAAGAGCGTGGCACGAGCGGCGGCATAATTGAAATCACGCCGGAGTGGCCGTCGCAAGTCAGAACGCTTGACGGGGTCATCGGCAAGGGCGGCTTTGAAGGGATTCACCCGGACAACAAGGGCAACCTGTGGATCACAGAAGACACCGGCGGCCCAACCACGAACGTTGATCCCGCAAACCCAAATAGCCCCAAGACAGCTAGACGGGCCAACTCTTTCCTGTTCCGGTTTGTGCCGAAGGACATCACCAACCTGAGCAAGGGCGGAGTGCTCCAGGCATTGCAAGTAACGATTGACGGCAGTTCAGTGGTATTTGGCGGCACTACGGCCGCGCAGATCCAGGCGGATGTGTTTGCTGTTGCCCGACTCAAACTGAACACACCGGGATCTAGTTGGCCGGTAAAGTTCGTGAATGTGCACGATTCAACAGCATGCGCTCCGAATTGCCCTGCATTCGACGCCAACGCTGCAGCGAAAACGGCCGGCGCAACACCGTTCCAACGCCCGGAGAACGGACTGTTCCGTCCTGGCTCTAACTTCCAGAGCTTCTTCTTCACGGCCACCGGTGACACGGACGCTAACTCCGGCACGCCAGCGCTGGCGGCCCGTGGCTCCTGGGGATCGATCTTTCGCGTAGACTTTCGCAAAGGGCGCGATCAAGGAACCATTTCAATTGTTGTTCTGGGCGACGCTGACCACGCGTCATTCGATAACATCTCTTTCCTTGATGAGAAGACGATCATCGCCGCGGAAGACCGTGGCGATGGATTGCATACCCAATTGAACAAGCTGGATTCGATCTGGTCATTCCGCCTCAGCGACGATGATGACCATGATCGAGGGAACGTTCGCGACGCACGCTTCGTCGCGCTGGGCCGCGACCCTGCTTCCGAGCAAGACTCGATCCTGCTGGGTACACCCGGCTTCCAGAACGAAGGCGACAACGAGGCCACGGGCACGCACGTCAGTAATGGCGATACGTCGATCCGCGGCATGCTCGGCACGAGCCACAGCTTGAAAGGGGCCCGTACCTTCTTTACCCAACAGCACGGGTTGAATCGGGTCTTCGAGGTTGTTCGTACGGAAAAAGACGAAGGTTGCGACTAGGCGAGAGTCGCTGAGAAGCAAAACCCGCCGAGAGACGGCGGGTTTTACTTTTCCATTGTGTCGCTCCGCTGCAGCTAAACCATCTTCAACAGCCTTTCGCGACGTTCTTCCCAATCGTCACTGGAGAAAATGTTGGGACCAACTTCAATCAGACGCGGGAGCATGTTGAAGACAGAAACGGGTGTCCAGAAGCTGCCGGAACGTGTGCGAAGTCCACGCTTGTTCAGCTCTGAAGCCACCAGAGTGATGGAGTAGTCCTGGACGATTAACTCCATCATCTGCATCAGAACGCCGCGCTCCTGAGGGTCTTCCTCCAGGCGGCTGCAGTCAGCGGCAACGTGCAGACCGTAAGGAATCTCCTCTGTCAGGACGGCTTCCTGGGACTCGTTACCGGCGATCTCACGACGCCATTCCATTGCCACCAGCTTCCAGCCTGCCTCAGTCTTCTGGCGGACATAATCCAGATCAACAGAACCTGTTACCACTTCACGAATACGCTCCACCTTTGCCATGGGACCTCCGCCCAAAATCCTGGATTGGGACTCCGAACGCCCGGTGTTCCTGTTCGCTTGCAGAATCTTACATATACACTCTGAGCAAATCTGATGCCAGAACAAAAAAATATTAAGTGCTTGCAAGACCTCCAGTTAGGCGGTCAGGGCCGGAGAGACGAGGGAACGTTAGCTGGGCGCTTTTGAAATGTTGCGTTCGGAAACGAACAGCGCTAATGACGTGAAGCGCTGAAAATCAGGGACGAATGACTTTCGGCGCGCCGCGGCAGGCCAAAGCGGGCCGTGTAAGAGTGGCTTTAGCGCTGATCGAGGGCCGCCATGGACATGGTGGCGGGCGACGGGCTGAAAACAATGGTCGCATTGCTACGGTCGAAGAAGATGGAGTGAAACGGAGCGGCGGGAAGCAGGCCATCCTGCGGATCTGACGGTTTCTGGAGATCATTGCGCAACACCACGACTTGTGTCTCCGGCAGCTGTGCTTCAGCAATGGAAATATCATGCAGGAGCACGGTGGAAGCCGAGTGGTCAGCAAGATTGGTGGAGACCTGCATCAGACAATTGGGCTGTCCGCAAGAACCGAGGGATGGCGGAGAGATGCGTTCCTGGAAGACCAGGAACTGCGAGATGCCGGAATCAAGCGCGAGCTTCCAGCTTCCCCGCGGCGCGGCAGCGGACGCGACCTTGATGAGTAAACGCGATTCGTTGATTTCGACAGGGACGCGAAGTCCGGCGGGGACGTGCGCCTCTTCAGGAAAAAGATACAGCTCCAGAGCTTGGCGCTCGTAGTCGAGCCGGAACGAGTAGTGGAGCAGAAAGTTCATGCCCAGGACGCCGCGGATTTTGCGGTCGAGAGCGGCGAGTTGCGTGAGGGGCACAGCCAGCGTTTCCAGGTTCGAGACGGAAGCCGGCCCGACGCGAAATGTTTGCAGATAATAACGAGGTACATTCGCCGAACTGGCAAGACTGGAAAGCTGCAACTTGTCCTTGGCCTTGAGTCCTAGTTCCGCCGCAAGGACTGGTTCAATCAAAGTGGTGTTGGTCCCGGTATCGACCAGGAAGTCAAATGGTCCGCAATCATTGATGGAGACGCTCACCACCATGAGATATCCCCTGAGCGTACGGACGCCCAGAGTGGCGTTTGAGTTGGGGTCGGGTGTGGCAGGCAGAGCCACTGCAGAAACGGCACAGCAGAAAAGTAAAAGACCAAGCGCCAGATTTTTCGCCGCGTTTGCCATGGTTCTTCCTTCGAGCTTCTCAGCCGGCCCGAGGGAAGCCGTGACCCAGGCATCGTCGGCTGTATTGGATTTGAGAGCTAGATGACTTTTGGACGCGGACCTGTGGTGAGGAGGTAACCGACGCAGAAATCCCGGACCTGTGGAGATGATGTAGCGTGCATTGCATGCTGCCCGGCCCATGATTTTGAGTGCGAAATCATTAACGTTTTGTGAATCGAAAGGCCAAAGCTGCGCGGCGGGGATTCAAACGGGCAAGGCGCAACGATGATCGAGAGTCACGTTACCTTGCGTGACGTGCGCCCGGCACTTTGGTTATTGGTCGACGTGGTGCGCGATGCGATGTCACGCTGATCAATCCCTGATGTTCCAGTACCGGCAGAAGAACGCTGCTCGGATGCGTGGTAGAATCGCGCGGCTTCTCATGCCTACGATGTCCACTGAACTGCGACGCTCCATGGGACTGAATACCGCCACGTCAATGGTGGTGGGAATCATTGTAGGCGCGTTCATCTTTGTGCAGCCGTCAGAGGTGACGCGGCTAGTGGCCCGGGGCGGACGCGGCGTCATCCTGGTGTGGCTGGTTTCAGGCGTGCTCACGCTGTGCGCAGCCATGGTGTGCGCGGAGTTGTCGCGGCTGTTTCCAGAGACCGGCGGCGTGTACGTGTTTCTCAAGCGCATCTACTCGCCTTCGCTGGCGTTCCTGTGGGGCTGGGGAATGTTTTGGGTGATGCATTCAGGCATCATCGCAGCGATTGCAGTGGTGCTGGCGCGATACGCAGGGTATTTCTTCGGACTGGGAGAGACAGGCATCCGCGCGCTGGCTATGGCGGCGATTCTGCTTGTTTCGCTGATTCAATATCTGGGCGTTAAGCCGGGCAGCGCGGTGCAGGTGACGCTTACGGCGGCAAAGCTGGGCGCGATCGCGGTGATGTGCGCTCTTCTTTTTGTGGCAGGCGGGCCGGTACATCGGTCACTGCCAGAGGAAGCGGCGCAGCCGATCTTGATTACATCATTTGGCTTGGCGGTTGCTGCTGGACTATTCGCATTCGGGGGATGGCACATGGTGACCTATGCCGCCGGGGAGACGCGGGACCCCGAGCGTACAATCCCGAAAGCGCTGATACTGGGCGTGTTGATTGTGACTGCCTGCTACACGCTCCTGAACGCCGCGTATCTTTATGTAATGCCGCTCAACGCCGTGGCTACCTCTACGCGCGTTGCCGCCGACGCCATGGAACGCGTCCTTGGTCCCGCGGGTGGCAAGGCGATCACCGTGGTCATTATTGTCTCCGCCCTGGGAGCGCTGAACGGGATCGCTCTGGCCGGACCGCGTGTCTACTATGCCATGGCGCAAGACGGTCTGGCTTTCCGATGGATGGCCGCTCTTCATCCGCGACGGCAGACACCGTATCTCGCCATCGCGGCACAGGCCATATGGGCGTGTGTGCTGGCGGCCACCAACAGCTATCGTGCGCTCTTCACTCGAGTGATTTACACCGAATGGCTGTTCTTCGCGCTGCTGGCAGCGGGTATTTTCATTCTCCATCGGCGACGGCAATACACGCCAAAGTTTCTCGCCTTTGCGTTTCCGCTTCTGCCGGCCATCTCTTTTCTGACGTCCGCGGCCATCGCCGGCAACCAGATCTGGGCTGCCCCGCGCTCCAGCGCTCTGGGTCTGGGCTTGATTCTGCTGGGCCTTCCCGTGTACTTTGTCTGGTCGCATCGCAACACGATCAAGCAAGCAGCAAGGGGAACGAACACGGATGGCGATCATAGACTTCCATAACCATTACTATCCACCCGAATACATCAAAGCCATTGAACAAGGACCAAGCGCGGTCCGCGTCACGCATGACGCCGCCTGCAATCCTTGCCTGCACTATCCCGGCGACTACAACGTTGCCGTGCGCGGCCATCGCGATATCGACTACCGCGAGCAGGTTCTGCGCGACTCCGGCGTCGACACGCAGGTCATCACCCTCACCACGCCGGGCACGCATATTGAAGAGCCAGCGACGGCCATCCGCCTGGCCTGCCTGGTCAATGACGCCTTCGCCCGCGTCGTCGCCTCGAAAAAGGGCCGGTTCGCCACGCTGGCCACGCTTCCGCTCTGTGATCCCGCTGCATCGATCACCGAGTTGCGGCGCGCCATGGAGCAACTCAAGTTTCCCGGCGCCATGGTCTTCAGCAACATCAACGGCGTGGCGCTCAGTGACCAGCGCTTCTGGAAGTTGTGGGAAACGGCCAACGAACTTGGCGCCGTGGTCCACATTCATCCCACAAACCCGGTGGGCGTGGAAGCCATGCTCGACTACTGGCTCATGCCGCTCGTCGGCTTCCTCATGGACACAACGCTCACCGCCGCCAGCCTGGTCTTCAGCGGCGTGGCCGAACGATTTCCCAATATCAAGTGGGTGCTCGGCCACCTCGGCGGCGCCATCCCGTATCTGGCTGAGCGCCTGGACCGTGGCTATGAAGCTTTTGCCGACTGCCGCACCCACATCTCCCGTCCTCCCACCTCCTACCTCAAGAAATTTTACTTCGATACCGTCAACTTCGATCCGCACGCGCTTGAACTGGCCGTCAGCTTCGCCGGCGCCAGCCAGGTGCTTGCCGGCAGCGACTACCCGCACCAGATCGGCAGCATCCCCAAAATGCTGGAGAGCCTGAAGGCCATGCGCGTGTCAGAAGAAGATAGAAAGAAGATTCTGGGCGGGAACGCGAAGAGATTGCTGCGGATTAGCGATTTGTGATTGGCGATTTGGTCAGCCGAAAATCACAATTCACAATTCACAAATCATGAATCCGATCCGTGCTCATCCGTGGTAAGGTTCTGCTCTTTTCCGTGTCTCCGCGTCTCCGTGGTGAAATGCCTGTTTAATCCACGTCCATCCGTGCTTATCCGTCACGCCCCCAGATACCGGCCCTGGGCGATTGAATTCCTCACAATTGCCAGATACTTGTTGAAATTCCGCCGTCCATGGCGCAGAATTCGGCTCTCATTTCACACACAATTTCAACCATTCACCCAAGGAGCTCCCCTACCGGAGCAAGGAGAACGACATGAAGACCTTACTTGTGGTTGCGCTAATGGTGTTTTTGCCGCTGGCCATGACGGCCCAGCCTAAACATTTCAAATTCAATCAGGATGCGGAATTCGCCAGCCTGAGTCAGTCCACCGGCCCAAACTCGAGCTTCACCCTCCAGGTCTCGCGCGGCAGCAACTCGATCAGCGGGTCCAGTGCCAGCCTCACTTACATCTCTATCAACGTTGCCCCGGACTTCAGCAGCGAAAGCTTTGTTGAGATTATCGGAGCGATCCCCAGCAGTGCTTTCACCGGCCAGAATACACAGCACCTGGTCCTGGACTTTGATACCAGCCAGCTCGACCCTGCCAACTCCCTCGTCATAGCCTGTGACTTGGATTTGATTACCTTCGATCAGGTCTGCGGAACGCCGGCCCCGGGAACAATACACCTTGAATTCCAGCAGAATGGCTTGCAACGGACGCGGATCCTGGCTCTTGGAGAGGAGATCATCAACGGGCCCGTCACTACCCGCATCCATCAGAGATCGGACAACAGCACGGCCAATGCGCAAGGCACCGTGTTTGGAACTACTGTCTCAAGCGGGAACGCTACTGTGGGTATAAATCACAATTCCAGCATTGAGGTCACCACTACCCCATAGCCATGGACTGGCAATGGCCCGGGACTTCCCATTCTTGCTGAGAAGCTGGCTTTTGGTTTTTCAACTTCTTGGCAAGGATGGGATTCAATCCAGCATCCCCCAATCCTGTCAATCTACTTCTTTGCGCTCTTCTTGCTCGTGCTGGGGTTAGCGAGCTCCGGCGCCAGCACTACTTCCCAGCCGTCGGGGTTGTACTCTGAGATCGCTGCTGCCGTTTCGGCGGTCTTTTCACCCAGGTTTTTCTGATAGATAACTCCGTCTTTACCGACGAGGAACGTCATAATTCCCGAATTCTGGTACGTCGCCGGATAGGCCACTATGGCGAAACCGCCGGTCATCTTTCCGTCGGCCACGTAGTCCTTAGCGCCGCCCTGGGCCTTGCCACCCTGCTTGGTAAGGATGTGGAAGAAGTAGCCGTGGAAGGGCTGCGGCTTGTCGCTGTGGGAGTAGCCCAGATCTTTTGCCACGTCGGCCAGCGGGCCCAGAGGGCTGGGGCGCTGGCCCTCAGCCACCGGCCAGTACAAGCCGTTGTGCTGGCCTTCGTCGCTCACGATCTTCTCCGCGAATTGATGGGCCTGGGTGAAGTATTCCTGTTGCGCGTTGGCAATTTCGGTGAGCACACCGATGGCGGTCAATTCACCGTCGCCGATGCGGCGGGCCAGGACTTCATCTTTGCCGGCGGCGGTGTCAAAAGACCATTGGCCTGCGGTCTTCTGCTCCAGAGGGATTGGAAACGCATAGTTGTCGGCGCCGACGTAAAGAATCTGATCGCCGGCTTTGTTCTTGCTCCAGCGATTCATCTCGTTGTACTTGGTCACAAACCGTTGCTGGAGGTTCTTGTCCTGCACGGCATCGCCGGAGAACAGGATATCGTTGCCATCCGGGCCGAAGATGGCCTTCAGCGTGTTTTGATCGCCGGCCTTGGCGGCTTCGAACAGAGCGGCGCTTGCTGCCGCCGGCGAAGCAAAGGTCTTTTGCACGATGCTTCCGCCTGCTGGCTCTGCCGTTTTTTCAGCGCCCTTCGTATCTCGGCTGCTACAGGAGGCCACCGACACGGCCAACGCGAACAGCGTCAGCATCGTCAGAAAAAGCGACCCCGGAGTTGACCTAAGAATCTTCTGTTCTTCAGTCAGACGCGACATAGGATTTCCTCCAAATCTCATTTCGTACTTGTTCGCATTGAGCTTTCCCTGCGACATCAGCGACGGCGACCTCCGCCATGGAAGCCGCTTGCGCCCATGCTTCCGCGACCGCGGTCACTGGCTGCTCGCGAGGACCAGCCGTCATCGTGGCCGCCCCAGCCGCCGCCATGCCCCCAGCTGCCAGTGCTGCCTCCGTAATGTTGGCCGCTGGCTGTCGTTCCGCCGGCATAGTGCTGGCCGCTGGCGGTAGTGCCATGGGCGACCGTGCCTCCGGCGGCGGTTTTGCTGGCGCCATAGTGATAACCCTGCCCGGTGACGTTGCTATAACCGCCGCCCCCAGTGTGGACCGCGCCGTCTTGACCGTATGTGGTGTGCCTGGAAGCGCCACCGTAAGCATTCTGGTAGGCCCCGCCGGTGTGGTAATTTCCGTTCGCGCTATACCCGCGATAGCCCCCGGCTGATCCATAGGGACTGTGATAGGCGGCGCCTCCGTAAGCGCCATATCCGTGGTAGCCGTATGCGCCGTATGCGCCATGCCAGGCTGCACTCCCATAGTAGGGATGGCCTCCGTAGGCGACTACGCCGCCGTGCCAATTGACATTCCACGCGTTCCATCCCCAACTGTTGCTCATCATTGCGCCGATGGCAATTCCAGCCCCGAAAGTCAGAATGCTGGCCGCAGCTACTTCTCCTGCGGTGTATCCGGGGACCACGTAGGGCGTGCCGTAAATCACGGTTGGGTTGTACTGTGGAACATAGACGATCTGCGGATTGGCCGGCTCAATCACGATCGTGCTCGGCGACTGCTGCACGACCTTTATCTGCTGCGATGATTTCAGATTGCCCGCAACCTCGGCCTTGGCGCGCAATGCTTGAACTGCCGTCATTACGTCCTTTGCCTGGAAGTGATAGGCCTCTCCCAGCTCTGATGTCCAGGCGAGATTCTTGGCCATGTTATCGAGCACAGTCGGGAACGCGGCCAGTGCCTTCACCGCCGGGTCCCAGGTCTCCTTGTCGACTTCCTTTGTCAGCTTGTCGCCGGTCAGGCCCTGGTGTTGCTGGACCCAGTTCTGCGCGAGAGCAACCTGATCGGGAAACGTGGACGCGGAAAGTACTTGGGCCACCAGCGCGTCGGGATAGAGAGCAATCGGCGCGACTAATGCCTGCAGCTCGGCCGCTGTTTTCGGCGCAGCTTCATCAGTATCCGCGCCACCGGCGGGCGGCGCGCCACCAGCGGGCGGCTCAGTCTGATATCCGTAAACGACAGGCGAGGTAGCGGCAACAAGAACAAGACTGAGCGCTACCGCTAAGGTTTTTCTAACATGTTTTTTGATCATGGCTACTCCAGACGTGCAGCTAATCATTTCTCGACCGCCAGGATGCGTTTGCAGGCGTACGCCGCCGCATGCCTGCAAATCTCTCGGCGTTTGAACAGATCTCTCATCCATTAGGATGGAAAAGGAAGCGTGATGCCGCAACTGGCAGAAATGCGAGAGCTAGTAAAACTGACAGTGCGAGCGTGAACACTGCCGCTAGAACGAGATCTCGAGTCCGGCCACTGCTCCGTGCTGGCTAAGGGTCACGCCGGCGCGATCGGAGCTGGTCTTTACTTCAAATCGCGAGCCCAACGTATATCCGCCGCGGATGGCCAGATGCTTCGCCAGGTTGAAACCGAGCGTGCCCATCGAGGACACATAATTACCGTAGCCGAAGAAGTACATGCCGAGCACATTGGCGTCTACAAAGAGCCGGCCGGAGTTGGGGATGAGATAGATGCGCGTGGTTGGTCCGGCAACGGGAAGCGGCACGCGCAACGTTGACGATGAAAACGTAGCGGCCTGGGGCACGCCGTTGTTTACTTGTGCGGCGGCGAACAGGTTCCCGGCGACATCAATGATATTGAGCTGCACCTGCACGCCGAGACTGCCACGCTTTCTCCGTATGAAATCGTACTGGTACCCGGGAACGTAGATCTTAGACTTGAGGGCGCCGGATGCAGTGGCGCCGACATTGAACGTCCGCCCTTCGAAAGCCACCGTCCGGTTCAGGACAACACTCTTGCTTTGAGTGAAGTTGTAGTAGATGAAGTAGAGGTGGTTCTTGTGGGTAAATTTCCAGTCTACTTTTCCCACGCCCGTGTTGTACGACTGGAAGCCGACGTCTTTTTCGACATCGAGAAACCCGGTGTTGCCCTTGCTCGTAAATTGCCCTGAAGGCTTCGAATAGAGCCAAAACCCATCCAGGCGCAGTTTGTAAGAGTCGTACTCCTCATCCTCGCCGCCGGTGGCACGCGCCGCGGGAGCAGCGGCCATCAAGACAAGAAAAGCCAGACAGCAGGCCAGTCTGAGATGTCCGTAATTTCCGTGAAATGCAGGTTGCTCTCTGAGGTTTTTTGCGATCATTTGAATCTCCTCCAAGGCTGGGGGTCCACCAAGTTGCGCGATCTTTTGCGCGTGTTGGGGGAGGAAGTCGGTTTGTGATTGATGAGATGGCAGTTGCCATGGGCAAGTGGTCTTGAAACGAAGCAGCTGTTGAGTACCTCATCGCTGATATCAAATGTCATTGGACAGTCCCCTGGCTTTTCTGAGGCATAGTAGAGACCAAATCCCCAGTCCCGAGTGCAGTGCAACGATTGGCCACAGGCCTATACCAGACAGGCCCATGGCGAGACGTGCAGTAAGGAAAATCACGACCACCGCACTGTCATAGAACAATAGCGCTGCGACCAATCCGATGGCTGCGCGGCTCTGACTGTCATTTGAGCGCCAGCCAGCAAGCAATTCCCAAAGTGAGCAAAGCGGCTCCAGCCATGCGAGCGATGACGGTCCCCACAGGCGTGTCGAGCGGCGACCCGAGCAGGAGAAAAGCCAGCAGCGAAGGAAATAATGCCAACGCCAGGCAGGCCAGCCCTTCCACGGCGGCTTTCACAATGAGCAAAGTCTTCAATGACGTGTCAGTGCCTCACTTGGAAGAACCGAACAGCTCTATACTCGCAAACGGTTCGGCTGAACACGGCCGGAAGCGGTTCAGAGTAAACTTTGTCTTCTGCCCGGGTTTCACGTCCACAAGGACGTAGTTGTATTCCTCTTTGGGCGCCTCTCCTTTC
>JBGPZS010000606.1:0-2019 GCA_041493865.1 Terriglobia bacterium | reverse complement strand
TGGGCATCCTGAACGTCACGCCCGACTCATTTTCCGACGGCGGCAAATTCCTGGCCCGCGACCATGCCGTGGCCCACGCCCTCAAAATGCTCGATGACGGCGCTGATCTGCTGGACATCGGTGGCGAATCCACCCGGCCGGGAACGCCCGTGGTTGAAAGCGGCATTCCCGCGGGGGAAGAGCTGCGCCGCATCATGCCCGTGATTGAAGACGTGCTGCGCGAGCGCCCTGTCGCCATGCTCTCCGTGGATACCTACAAAGCCGAGGTCGCGCGGGCCGCAGTCGGCGCCGGCTGTGAAATCGTGAATGATGTGAGCGCGCTGCGCTGGGACGAGCACATGCCTGCAACCGTGGCCGGGCTGGCCTGCGGCGTAATTCTTATGCACACTCGAGGGCGTCCGCAGGAATGGCGCGATTTGCCTCCCTCGGCCGATATTGTTGCCGAAGTGAAAGTGGAATTGCGCGACTATGCCCAGGCCGCGGTTAAAAAAGGGATTGCCCGTGAGCGCATCATGCTTGACGTGGGCTTCGGCTTCGGCAAAAAATTCGACCAGAACTATCCTCTGCTGGCCGGCCTGGACAAATTACAAGAGCTAGGCTTTCCGCTGCTGGCGGGGACCTCGCGCAAGTCTTTTATCGGACGCACGCTGGCCCGCGACGGCCAGGACGCCCCTCCGGACCAGCGCCTGCACGGTTCGCTTGCCGCCATGACAGCATCGATACTCAAAGGCGCACACATGGTGCGGGTGCATGATGTGAAGGCAGCGGTGGAGGCGGCAAAGATCGCCGATCAAATACTGAGCGCAACCGGCAAGATTAAAAAGCAACCTGGAGTGGCATAATATCAGCTCCTTTATTCCATCAAGCGTAAGTGTTCGGAGGTGCCCGTGGCGGATGCTCAAGTTGCTTTAACCAGTGCTGTCCAGCCCGCACAATCTGTAGCGGCTCCGGCATCAGAATTGACTGCGCCCACAGTACGTTGGAGCCTTGCTCTCCGCATCACCTTTCGCTTCTGCGTTGCTTACTTCACGCTTTTCATCTTGAGCAACCAGATTCTGGGTGGGATGTTGGCTATCCCGAAGCTCAATCCGGAACTGTCCGCCCTCTGGCCCCTCCGGCATATCACGTTCTGGACCGCATCCCACGTGTTTCACATCACGCGCGAACTCGTTTACACCGGCAGCGGTAGCGGTGACAAGACATTTGACTGGGTAATGGATTTTTGTCTGCTGGTGATCGCCGTGGTCATCACCGTGGTATGGTCCATTCTGGATCGCCGCCGGGAGAACTACGTTGCCTTCCACAAGTGGTTCCGGCTGGTGATGCGCCTGGCGCTGGCCTCGGAGATGTTTCTCTATGGCATCATCAAGATGATTCCGAACCAGATGCCCTTTCCTTCGCTCACTCGCCTGCTGGTACCGTATGGGAATTTCTCCCCCATGGCGGTTCTCTGGTCGTCGGTGGGGGCTTCCCGTCCTTATGAAATCTTCACCGGATGCGCTGAGACCCTGGGCGGCATTCTGCTCCTGACCCCGCGAACTGCGACTCTCGGCGCTCTGGTCTGCCTGGCGGACATGATTCAGGTGTTCACCCTGAACATGACCTATGACGTACCAGTGAAGCTCTTCTCCTTTCACCTGATCCTCTTTGCGCTCTTCCTGCTGGCCCCGGAGGGACGGAGGCTGATCAACTTCTTTTTCACTGACAGGGTTACCCCCGCGTCTCCACAGGTGCCATTATTCCGCTCTGCGCGCGCGAACCGCGTCGCTGTGATTTTGCAGGTTGTATTTGGCGCATATCTGATAGGAATGGGTGTGTATTCAGGAATCCAGCGCTGGAACACCTTTGGCGGCGGACGCCCTAAGTCGTTACTCTATGGCATCTGGAACGTCGAACAAATGTCCGTTGATGGCCAGGTGCATCCGCCGTTGCTGACCGACCAGAGCCGCTGGCGCCGCGTCGTCTTTGACTCTACTACCTTTGCTTTTTTCCAGCGCCCGGATGACAGTTTCCAGAATT
>JBGPZS010000490.1:0-3399 GCA_041493865.1 Terriglobia bacterium | reverse complement strand
GTCCACTCGATGTCGTACACGCTCTCAACACCCTGCAGGAACGCGGTCAGCCGCTCCAATCCGTAGGTGATCTCCGCGGGCCCCAGATCGAGATCCATGCCGCCGCACTGCTGGAAATACGTAAACTGCGTGATCTCCAGCCCGTCGAGCATCACCTGCCAGCCGACGCCCCAGGCCGCCAGCGTTGGCGCTTCCCAGTTGTCTTCTTCAAACTTGATGTCGTGCTTGCGCAGGTCAATGCCGATGGCCGCCAGCGACTCCAGATAAAGCTCCTGCACATTCTCCGGCGGCGGCTTCAGGATCACCTGCAGCTGCATGTGCTTATAAAGACGATTGGGATTGTCGCCGTAACGCCCATCGGCGGGGCGGCGCGATGGCTGCACGTAGGCCACCTTGTACGGCATGGGCCCCAGCACGCGCAGGAAAGTTTCCGGCGCCATGGTGCCGGCCCCGACTTCAATATCATACGGCTGCTGCAACACGCATCCGTGCTCCGCCCAGAACTTCTGCAGGCTGAGGATAAGTTCCTGATATGTGGGGGCTGCTGGCATGAGTTAAGACGAATTATTAATCTAACAGATTTTTCCAACATCCCGAGCAAAGCGAGGGATCACTATAGCAACAACAAATATAAATATAAGGACAACGCGATCCTGCTCTTCTTCGTCTGTGAACTGAGGGATATGAGGAATCATCTTGGTCCTTGAGAATTTTTTTGCAACCATAGGGTTCCCTCGCTCTGCTCGGGATGTTAGAAGCAGTCACCCATCATTGAACTCCGGCCGGTCATCCGGATCAGGATGCGCCCAGCTCTTGCCAAACTCCGCCCGCAATTTCTTCTGTATGCCGGCCAGCTCCCGCCAGTTGTGCCACGTGTCCATCTGCTGCGCCACGCGGACGAACGACGTAGGCTTGCCCGCGCTGATGTCCATGCGGCACTCAAACACCTGCGCCAGGCCACCACGAAAGTCGTCGCGTCCGTGGCTTATATAGAGCTCTGTATCCACGTAGATCACATCGTCCTTGCGAAGCTCTGGAACTCGACCGGCGTCGCACTGAGACTGGAGTTCACGAAACCGAGCTTCACTGGTGCGGGCTTCTTCGGCGTTAGAGAAGCTATGTCCGGTTTCGGAACAGGTGTGATCTTCAGGCATTTTTTCTAAAATCCCGAGCAGAGCGAGGGAACCCTATGATAACCGAGAGTTATGGCCCGGCGATTTATCACCCGAGCTGGCATACACAGAAATCTCGCTTCTTCAAATTTTGGTACTGATAGGGTTCCCTCGCTGCGCTCGGGATTCCAGAAGACTAGTCCACCCTTTCCAGCATCGCCGCCGTCACCAGTTTACGTTCAATGTGGCGCTCGATGCGCTGGGCCAGGAAGCGGCGCAGATCAGCCCCGCGGCTGCGTGCCCAGCCCGCGCGATTCAAACGGTCGAGCGGCGCGCGAAACATTTCCGCTGCCAGTGTGCGCGAATCGGCCGAGATTTCGGTGCTGGCCAGGCGCTTGTCGTCAGGGCACAGCAAGCCATCGGCCAGCGGATGAAAATACGCACGGCTTCCATTCAGGACAGAGCCGCACATCACGCACGCGTTTAAGTCAGGCAGCAGGCCGATCAGCCGCACGATCCAGAGGTCGAAATACGTCAGCGGCATCCATATGGAATCTGCTTTCAGGTGATTCACCACGGCGAGCGTGAGGCGGAAGATATCGTCGCTGGGCTCGCGGTCGGGCATGAGCTGGTCAATCACTTCCGCCACGTAACTGAGCGCCACCAGGCGGGGATATGTGACTTCCGTGGCCAGCGGCGAGGAAATGATGTCGCAGGAATCCAGCCGCACCAGTTCTTGTTTTTCTTTTTCCTCCCAGTGCGCGGTCACGTGGGTCAGCGGCTCCAGCGCGCCGCCAAAACGCCGCTTGGACCGCTTGGCCGCCTTGGCCACACCGCGGACCTTGCCTTCCGTGCGGGTGAAAAACGTGACCAGCAGGTCCGCTTCATGAAACGGATAGGTGCGCAGAACCAGGGCTTCAGACTGCTTGGGCATGCGAATCAAGCATACATCGGGCGCAATGAAAAACGCGCAGCCATACCGGCTACGCGTTGGGAAAGCTGGTTACGGCCTTCAGCGGCCGAAATACTTGGCGTTCTTTTCCGTGTACTCTTTCCATTTTTCCGGCAGGTCATCAAGGGCAAAGATGGCGGACACCGGGCACACCGGCACGCACGCGCCACAGTCAATGCACTCCACCGGATCAATGAACAGCATGTCGGTACCTTCAAACTGCGGTTCGTCTTTTTTGGGATGGATGCAATCCACCGGGCATGCATCCACGCAGGCCGCGTCCTTGGTCCCAATGCAAGGCTCTGCAATTACATATGCCATAAGGGTTCAAACCTTCCGTATCTCAATAAGCTGGTTGGATCAACATGAGATTTTACCAGCTATTGCAAGCTGCGCCAATTTTTCCCTCTGAATGGCCGCCAGGCTGCCTTGAAGAGCATCTCTGCCCGCCTGAGTGGAGCGGCTTCTCTGCTCTCGTGACTCTTCATCGTCAAGATGCGATACTTGTGCCAAGGCTGCCTTCCCCCAAAACTGAAAACCGTCATGCATGGCTTTTACAGCTGTTTCCTGCAATCCGTCGAGAAGTATCCAGAGAACATTGCTCTGGAGCTGCAGCGGGCTTCAGGCAAGGAGAGTCCCGGGCAGGTGGAGGCCCTTACTTACGCCGAGCTGCGCCGGAAGGCCGAATCGGTTGGCCGATGGCTGCGGGAATCGGGCATGTCAGACGGCGTGCGTTGCGCCATCATGGCCGTAAACGGGCCGCTCTGGGTAGCAGCTTATCTGGGCATCATGTCTGCCGGGGCCGCTGCCGTCCCTCTGGATACGGCGTTCAATGCGCTCCAGGTCAACAAGCTGCTGTGGGACTCCGGCAGCGCCATCATCTTCACGGATTCCGAGCACCTTCCTGTGGTGGAGAAAGCTATCGAAGAGACGCTGGTGCGGATCGTAATGATCGATGGCTCCGGCGAAGGCCGCTATTCGAATTTGACGGGAATGTTTGCCGCTGGACCGGGAGATTTTCGTCCGGCGCGCATCTTTGAAACCGACACCGCCGTGATCATGTATACCTCCGGCACCACCAGCGATCCCAAAGGTGTGACGCTGACCCATAAGAACCTGCTGGCGGAATCGATCGGCATTTTCAGCGCGGTGGAGGTCACCGCCAATGACGCTATTCTCGGCGTGCTCCCGCTCTTCCATGCCCTGGCGCAGGTGGCCAATCTGCTGATGCCCCTGGTGGTGGGCGCCAGGATCGTCTACCTGGAAACGCGGAACACCACCGAATTGCTCCGCGCGTTGAGCGAACGCGGCATCACCCTGTTCTGTTGCGTCCCC
>JBGPZS010000208.1:0-7018 GCA_041493865.1 Terriglobia bacterium | reverse complement strand
CGGAGTGAAGCTCCACATTGTTCACGTTAGTTCAGGCAGTGGCGTGGCAGCGGCACTCGAGGCCCGGGCCAGAGGCGTGGACGTCTCGATTGAAACCTGCCCACACTACTTGTTTTTTACTGAAGAGGACATGGAACGAATTGGTGCGTTCGCCAAGTGCGCGCCCCCGCTGCGCAACACAAGAGAGCGCGACGCCCTGTGGAGCGCGCTCACGCACAATGAGGTGGATGTTGTAGCTTCCGACCATTCGCCTGCCCCGCTGCAAATGAAACGCGACTCCAACTTCTTCCGGGTATGGGGCGGCATCGCTGGAGTGCAGTCCACGCTGGCCGTGCTGCTGACTGCCGGACATGAGGACCGTGGCTTGCCTCTCTCACGTATTGCTGAGATGACGGCATCATGGCCGGCGCGGCGCTTTGGGCTGGCACGCAAAGGCGAGATTGCTATGAACAATGATGCCGATCTTGTTCTCGTGAACCTGTCACAGTCTTACAAACTGCAGGAGAATTGCTTATTGCAGCGGCATAGGATGAGTCCCTACATCGGCGAGAGTTTTTGCGGCGTAGTGTGCCAGACTCTGCTACGCGGCCAGCCGATTTTTGCCGAAAGCAAGGTCGTTGCCGCTTCGACAGGAAGATTTATAAGCGCTCGCACCACCTGACTACAGGCCGTTATAGCGTGCAGAGTCCGTGGTAAAGTGGATCGCTGGCACGAATAACTTACCAGAAGAAAAGGGACTCAATGCAAGAGCTTGGATACACACGCAGCTCCCGGCAGGCAGACCATGTGCTGTTGACGCCGGATACTTTTGTGCGCGCTCCTCTTCCTGGTATGCGCAACGCCACGGCCATTGTTCATGCCGGCCCCGCGATTGGCGCGGCGTTCACGCAATACACCGTAGAGTTTGCCGCAGGCGGTGCAATGTCCCCGGCAGCTGTGCAGCGCTTTTTGTATGTGCTTCAAGGGGAGGTTACCGTAATGCTGGATGAGCAGAAATATCTTTTGCAGGAGTGTGGGTATGCATATCTGCCGTCGGCGAGCAAAGCGGAAATCTCAGCATCAAGCACCGCTCGCGCCGAAGTAGTAGAGAAAACCTATCTCGCGCTGGAAGGAATTCACCCTGCGAAAGCGATCTTCGGCAACGAAAGCAATGTAAAGCCACAGCGGCTCGGAGATGGATTGGAAGTATGCATCTTGCTGCCGGAAGATCCCAGCTTCGACTTCGCCGTGAATACCATGACCTATCAGCCCGGAGCGACGCTGTCAATGGTGGAAGCTCACGTCATGGAACACGGGATGCTCATGCTTGCAGGCGGCGGCATTTACCGCCTGGGAGACCGTTGGTATCCCGTAACTGCGGGCGATTTCATATGGATGGCGCCGTGGTGTCCGCAGTGGTTCGGCGCGCTCGGCCAAAAGCCAGCAAAGTACTTGATCTACAAAGACTGGAACCGGTGAATCTGAAGATCAATATCGACCAACTATCCGGCGAGTTGGAAACCCTGGCAAGTTTTTCCGACGCTCCCGCCCCGGCAGTGACGCGCGTTGTGTTCTCTGAGACCGATTTGCGCGCCCGCCGCTATGTAAAAGAACTGTGCGCAAACGCCGGATTGGTGGTCCGCGAAGACGCAGTAGGCAACACCTTCGCCCGCTGGCTTGGCAGTGAACCTGGGCTGCCCGCCATAGGAACCGGCTCTCACATAGACGCAATTCCCAATGCCGGACGGTATGACGGAACAGTAGGCGTGCTCGGCGGACTAGAGGCGATTCGCGCGCTCCAGCGCGATGGAGTTCGACCAAGGCGATCGATTGAACTGGTGCTGTTCACGTCCGAGGAACCGACGCGTTTCAGCATCGGCTGCCTTGGCAGCCGCCTGCTGTCTGGCGCGCTTGATGTTGCAGAGGCCAGCGGTCTGAAAGACAAAGAAGGCAAGTCGCTGGATGAATGGCGTGCGGCTGCGGGTTTTGCGGGCGATTTGCGCTCGGTGGTACTTCCACGCGGACATTACGCCAGCTTCGTTGAGCTTCACATCGAACAAGGCCCTCTGCTGGAGCAGCACGGCACTGCGCTGGGTGTGGTCACCGCCATTGCCGCTCCGTCGAGTCTGCGCATCTGGGTAGAAGGCGAGGGCGGCCATGCAGGAGCTGTGCTTATGCCCAGTCGGCGAGATGCCTTCTGCGCCGCTGCCGAAATCACCTTAGCGTTGGAAGCCGCTGCCAGGAATAGCGGCGCGGTTGATACTGTCGGGACTACCGGAGTGTGCGACGTCTTCCCCGGGGCCATCAACAGCATTCCTGTTCGTGTTCGGCTGGAGATTGATGTCCGCGACATAGACGAAGCTCGCCGTGATTCGGTGCTGGCACACTTTCACGCATCATGCGAAGAGATCGCCGGGCGGCGCCGGGTTGCTATTCGCACGGAAATGATTAATGCCGACCCGCCCGCAGCCTGTGATAAACAAATCCTGGTTGCGCTTGCTGGTGGCGCAGCAAAACATGGCCTGAGCTGCGAATACATGGTCAGCCGCGCTTATCACGATTCACTGTTTATGGCACGCATCGCGCCTGTGGCTATGCTCTTCATTCCTTGCCGTGGCGGTTTCAGTCATCGGCCGGACGAATTTGCCTCACCCGAAGCTATTATGAATGGAGCCCTGAGTCTGGCTGAAGCACTGGCCGAACTTGCTGCCAACAACGGGATCGGCCAACCGGTACCGTAGCCAACCAGTTTGTTCGAGCCGGGATGAATTCGGCAAACCCAGAGGAGGCACAAGCAATTCGACTGGCCTATCAACAATCTGCTCTCCTGTGCCTCGCCAAAATCCTAATCTGCCGTGATTTCAACAATTTCCACAAGCGAACACTCGCGTGGCTTGCTATAAATTTTGCCATGCTCTGGCTCCTGTTGGGTCTGTTTCGACGCTGCTCTACTCTCGACGTGACCTCCTGCTGGAAAATCTGGCCCTTCGCCAACAGCTCTTGGCTTTGCAGCGCCGGAAGCCAAAGCCCAGACTTGCTCGAATTGATCGGCTGTTTTGGGTTGTTGTCCGACGGCTGTGGCCGAAATGGAAACGAGCCTTGGTAATGCGCTTTTGATTTTGGCAAGGCACAATCCTAAGTCTCTAAAAAGTCCAAGACATAACGGTTCCAAACGGTTCCAAACTGTCTGATGGGTTTTCTGTAAGTGCCTGAAAAGATTGGCTCCTCAGGTAGGACTCGAACCTACAACCCTCCGGTTAACAGCCGGATGCTCTGCCATTGAGCTACTGAGGAGTGGGCAAATCTGCCACCAGAGGAGGAGGTGGCTGATTGAATTGTCTTCTTCAAAATAACACGCATTTGGCGCGTTTAGCAATTGGCAAATCTGGCCTCTACCCTTGGGAAAAACCCAAATAGCGCCAATGCGAGAACAACGGCTTACGGAAGTCGCGAATAAGCCACTAGAAGTCGTTAATATTAGGAACTGATTGTGTGCCAACATCCAGGAAGCTTTCTAAATAACGAGGTTTTCGAGAAACCCAATGACCATTAGGCCAGGAACCATCAATCCAGTGAACCATCAATCCAATGAACCATGAATCGATGACACAAGAATCAAAATCTCCCGTGTCGAAGCCGCTCGTGCCGCCTAAGGCCAGGGTCGCAACGGTGATCGATGATTACCACGGCCAGAGGACCAGCGACCCTTACCGCTGGCTGGAAGATGCTGGGGCAGAGGAGACACAGCGGTTTGTCGAAGAAGAGAACGCCTATACCCGAAGCGTTTTGGAAAGCTTTCCCGGACGGGACGAGCTGCGCCGGCGGATTGAGCAATTGTTGACGATTGGGCGGGTAGCGTCGCCGCGGACCGGAGGCAGCAGATACTTCTATGAACGCCGGGATGGCCGGCAGAACCAGGCCGTGGTTTATGTACGTAATGGCCGCGAAGGCCAGGACCGCGCGCTAATTGACGTGAATGGACTGGCGCCGGACGGCACCATTGCTCTGGACTGGTGGTATCACTCTGATGATGGAAGGTATGTGGCATTTGGCACCTCGTCTAACGGATCAGAACTGAGCACGCTGCAGGTCATCGACGCCGGGAGCGGCGAACTGCTGGCGGAAAAAATCGAACGCACACGAGCTGCCAGCGTGGCCTGGCTGCCCGACAGCTCCGGCTTCTATTACACGCGCTATCCACGTCCAGGCGAAGTGCCGGCAGGCGAGGAGATGTATAACCGCCGCGTGTTCTTCCACCAACTTAACCATGGTGAGAATGCCGACGGCCAGAATGATGCTCTCATCTTCCCCAGCGAAGGAGAAAGGCTGGCCCCGCAGCACTGGCCCAATGTTTCCCTTTCCCATGACGGCCGCTGGCTACTGGTGGATGTCAGCGAGGGCTGGACCAAGACTGAGCTTTACCTGAGAGACCTGTCCGTGCATGACGGCAAGCTTTTGCGCATCACCACCGGACAAAACTTTCTTTACCACGGTGAGGTGCTGGACGGGCAGCTCTACATCACCACCAATGAAGACGCGCCGCGGTTCCGCATTTTCAAGGCCAGATGTGCCGCGCCCGAGCGCGTGAATTGGAAAGAAATTGTCGAAGAGTCTGAGGGAGTCATTGAGGGTCGCGCAGCCATTATCGGTAAAAAGCTCTTCGTGCACTACATCCGGAATGCCAGCTCGCAGCTCAAGCTCTTTGATCTTGAGGGCAAACCAGTTGCGGACGTCCGCATGCCCGCACTGGGCAGCATCTTTGATCTTGGCGGCAACTGGAACAGCGAATCAGGCTTCTTTGGTTTTGTCTCATACGCGGTCCCTCCCACCGTTTATGAGGTCAAGCTCGATGGGCAAACGGCGGAGTGGGCGCGTGTGGAGTCAGGTATCGGTCCGGAGCGATATCAGGTCGAGCAACTCTGGTGCAACTCCAGGGACGGAACGCGCGTGCCGATGTTCGTGGTCAGCAAAAAAGGCGCGGTCAAGAACGGCCGCAGTCCTACGCTGCTCTCTGGCTACGGCGGATTCAATGTGGGGCGCACGCCCTTCTTCAACCGCAACGTGATGCTGCTGCTGTTGGAACAGGGTGGCGTATATGTCGACGTGCAGTTGCGCGGCGGGAACGAATTCGGCGAGGACTGGCACCGCGCCGGCATGCTGGGCAAAAAACAAAACGTGTTTGACGATTTCATCGCCGCCGCGGAGCATCTGATCACGCAAAAATATACTGACGCGGAGCATCTGGCGATCCAGGGCGGAAGCAACGGCGGGCTGCTGATGGGCGCCGCGCTCACGCAACGGCCGGATTTGTTCCGCGCCGTGGTGTGCCAGGTCCCCCTGCTGGATATGTTGCGCTACCAGCGATTTCAGATCGCAAAACTCTGGATCCCTGAATACGGAGCGGCAGACAATCCGGAACAATTTGAATATCTCTACGCGTACTCGCCCTATCATCATGTGAAGCCGGGCGCTCTTTATCCGGCCGTCTTGTTCATGACGGCGGAAAGCGATACGCGCGTTGATCCCATGCACGCGGTCAAGATGGCGGCGCTGCTTCAGGCCCAGGCAGCCAACGGGCCGGAACGTCCGGTCCTATTGCGCGTGGATTCCAAAGCCGGCCACGGGGTGGGCAAACCAATCACAAAATTGGTGGACGATGCGGTGGATGTCTGGAGTTTTTTATTCTGGCAGCTGGGCGTGAGGATGTGAGACTGATCGGCAGGTTTGCTACGTTTTCAGCGCCCCAATTGATGCTGCAGAAAGATCTCCCGCGGTGTATGATCGGCGGCACTTGCTTTAAGGGAGGAAATGTTCGTGCTCGATCTGCCGAATGAAACAAGACTGCTATCGTCGGACGACGACCGCTTGTTGCTCACTACTCACCGCGTTCGCTTCGAAGCGAAATCCGCAGCATTCCGCCGTGTAACCAGTATCTTGCTGGAAGAGGTGAGCGCATGCGAGATCGCTTCAACGAGCAAACCGTGGCTTTTCACGTTGGCGTTGCTCTTCGTGCTGCTGGGTCTCTTGGGGCAGGAGGGTCCCCACAATAACGACGCCAAACTCAGCTTTCTCATCGCCCTTTTTTGGGGACTGGCATACCTGGCCACGCGACGGCAAGTTATCTCGGTGCGTTCGAGTGGCGGCTCTATCAACGTGCCCACGCGAGGAATGGGACTGGAGAAGGCCAAGGATTTTATCGACCAAGTGGAATTGGCGAAATACCGGAATGCTCGTAAATAGCAGCACTGATGCGGCCGCAAGCCAGGAAATCTAGCTTGCGTTCAGCGGCTGTGTCAGGCGGAAGCCGAGACGACGCTCCGCCACAAACCCGACTTCCTTCTTGCCGGTAGCATAGGCAGCAGTAGTGCCTCCCGCAGCGCCCACAGCGGAACCAACAATTGCGCCCTTGCCTCCGCCGACCAATGCGCCCAGCAGCGCGCCTCCACCCGCTCCTCCGCCGATGAAAGCGAGGTTGCGCTTCTTGTAACTGCCACCGCTGACGAACACGCTGTTGGTCTGCAACGGTACGGTTTTACCATTCAACGTGATGGAAGAAAGAGTAATGCGCAGGTAGCCGGCGTTTTGCAAATGTCCGGACTCGCGGGCCGCTACTACTTTGCCCGTAATGGCGGCATCCTTTGGCGCCAACGTCTGGCCTTCGACCACCAGAGGTTCATCAAGCACGGCGGAAAAAACCTGGCCGGACTGAGCGGTTGCACTGGAGATGGACTGCTGCAAGCGCACGTAAATCGCGGTATTTGCCGGAACCACCAGCGCTTTTCCTTCCGCGAACGGAAGCTGCTGCTGCTGGGACCCAGGAATATCCGCGGCCACGCTTGAGGGCTGCGAGCCCACGCTGCAGCCAGCTGCCAGTCCCGCTAGAACCAGCAGAGTGATCAGCAAAATCTTGTTGAAGCCATTGCTCTTCATACGCAACCCCGGCAGTGTGGGGGCACAGCCATATAACTGGAGTGCAAGGCTACTGCCAATAGAAAGTCTTTATTTTCTTAAGTTTAGTAGTTGATATTTCTTAAAGCTG
>JBGPZS010000492.1:0-3375 GCA_041493865.1 Terriglobia bacterium | reverse complement strand
GGCTTTTCATTCCGTTGCTGGTGGTCTGCCTGGCTTGGCGACGCGGCGCGTTCGCGCTGCCCGCTCGCCTGCTCAAGTTTTACGCGCCATTCCTTCTCTGTTTTATTGTCCCCAACCTGATCAAGGTGGCCCCTTGGATCTGGGACAACATCAAAGTGCTCTTCCTCTGGTACGTTGCCTCCGCGCCGCTGGTGGCATGGCTGCTGGCGCGATGGTGGCAGCAGCGCTCGGCCTTTCGCTGGTTCGCCCCGGCAGTGCTTGCGACCCTGATTTTCGCGGGCGGCCTTGACGTGTTGCGCGTGGTCTCCGAGGCCAGCGAATACCAGGAATTTGACACCCATGGCATGGCCGCGGCCAGCGTGATTTCCGCGCAGGCCCCACCCCGCGCCCTCGTCCTTCATGCACCGACCTATAACTCTCCGGTATTCTTGACAGGACGGCGCTCGCTGCTTGGCTATCCGGGCTGGATGTGGTCGCGCGGGCTCGACTATTCCCAGCGCAGCTCTGACATTCAGAGCATCTACTCCGGAAGCCCCGGCGCGGACGCCCTGCTACGCCGTTATGGCGTGGATTACGTGCTCATAGGCCCGTCTGAATTTGCATCGTTCAAGGTCAATGAGCAATTCTGGTCGCAGTACGCAGGGCTGTCACAGACCGGTGCGTATCGCATCTACCAGATCAAGGCTCAACCAATGAAGTAAGAAGTGAGGACAGCAAAAATGGGGGCAGAGAAATGAAGATCGGCATTCTTACCGGAGGAGGCGATTGTCCCGGGCTCAATGCGGTGATTCGCGCTATTGTCCGTAAAGGCGTCTTTCATTACGGTGATCAATTTGTTGGGTTCCTGGAAGGCTGGCGGGGCGTGCTGGAGAACACCACGCGTCCGCTCGACCTGGAAGCGGTGAAAGGTATCCTGCCGCAGGGCGGCACCATCCTGCGCACATCACGCACCAACCCGGCGAAGCAGGAAGGCGGGCTCGATTTGTGCGTCGCCAACCTGGCGGCCAACGCCGTGGACGCCCTGATTGTGCTGGGCGGGGACGACACTCAATCCGTTACGCAAAAGCTTTTTGAGCGCGGCGTGAAGGTGGTTGCCGTCCCGAAAACGATTGACAATGATTTGAGCGGCACCGATCTGTGCTTTGGTTTTGACACCGCCGTCAGCATCGCCACTGAGGCCATTGATCGCGTGCATACCACCGCGGAGGCCCACAATCGCGTGATCGTGGTGGAGGTCATGGGGCGCGACTCCGGCTGGATTGCCATCTACAGCGGCGTGGCCGGCGGCGCCGATGTGATCCTGATCCCCGAGCGCCCGTTTGAGATCGACGAGGTCGCCGAGGTGCTTACCCGCCGCCATGCCCGTGGGCGCTATTTCAGCATCGTAGTGGTGGCTGAAGGCGCCAAGCTCGCGGGCGGCCAGGCTTTTGCCATGGAAAGAAGAAAGACCGATGAGTTCGGCCACGTCCGGCTGGGCGGCATCGGCACCTCCCTGGCGGCGGAAATCGAGAAGCGCACCGGTTTTGAGACCCGTGCCGTGGTCCTGGGCCACATACAGCGCGGCGGCTCTCCCACGGCGTTTGACCGCATGCTGGCCACGCGCTATGGCATCGGCGCCATCGATCTGGCCCATGAAGGCAGGTTCGGCCGCATGGTGTCCCTCAAGGGCAATGACATCACGTCGGTGCCCATTGTCGACGCCATCGCCAGGACCCGCTACGTCAACCAGGAATTGATTGACGTGGCCACCAGCCTTCTCGACACGCATGCAGAGGGAGTTCATCTGTTGGCACGAGACAATTTCCGCCCATGAACCAGGCGCGATCCAAAACCAGGATCAGGAAGGCACGCGCTCGACGCACGGAAACTGCTGGCGTGCCGGCGGCCGCCTTCGCGGCGCGCGACTTCTGGTGGTGGAGCAGCCTGGCACTTCTTGGCGTGGCCGCCCTGCTGCGCCTGCTTTACCTCACGCAAAAACCCTTGCATCACGATGAAGGCGTAAACGGCCTCTTTCTAGCCAACCTTTTTCGCACCGGCTATTACCACTACGATCCCAGCAACTATCACGGCCCCTCGCTTTATTACATCGCCGTGCTCCCCACCGCCATCAATAATCTTTTTCACTGGGGACACGGTCTGAGCACGTTTGCCATTCGCTTTGTAACCGCCGTCTTCGGCGTGGGAATCGCGTGGCTAATGCTCTGCCTGCGCCGCTTCCTGGGCGCCCCTGCTGCGCTGGCTGCCGCCGCATTTGCAACGGTCTCGGCCGGCTTTGTCTTCTTTTCCCGCTACTTCATTCATGAAATCCTGTTCGTCTTCTTCTCTCTTGGCGTGATTGTTGCCTGGCTCTGGTATCGCGACTCCGGCAGGCCGCGCTATCTGATGCTTGCCTCCGCTTCGGCAGCCATGCTGTTCGCCACCAAAGAAACATGGATCATCACCGTGGCGGTCTGGCTCATCGCGGTCCCATGCACCACTTTCTACCTGCGTCTGCGGCAGCCAGCGTGGATGCGCGAACAAGCAGCGGGCAAAAATCCGGACAGCGGCGACGCAAAACTGTACCTGAAAGCCGCTGCACTCTTCGTGGCGATTGCAGTCTTGTTCTATTCCTCCTTCTTCACCAATCCCAGGGGCATTCTGGATTCAGTGCTGACATTCACCTATTGGACCAAAACAGGCCAGACCAGTATTTACAACCGCGATTGGTTGACTTACAAGGACTGGCTCTTCCAGGAAGAATGGCCCATCTTGCTCCTGGGGGCGCTAGGAGTAGTGGTTGCATTGATTCGAGCGCGCAGCTATTTCACGGTGTTTTGCGCCTTCTGGACCATGGGAATTTTTGCCGCTTACTCTCTTGTCCCATATAAAACCCCCTGGCTCGCGCTAAGCATCATTCTGCCGTTGGTCATCATGGCTGGCTATGTGATCGGAGAAGCCTATCAGCCCGGCCTGCGCGCTTTTACCTCGGTGATCGCCAGTGCGGCAATTCTGGCTTCTCTCTACCTGGCGATCGACGCCAGTTTTGTGAACTACGACAATGACAGCTCCTGCGGGACCGTCCCGTGCTATCCCTACGTCTATGCGCATACAAGGCGGGACTTTCTTGCTCTGGTCAGTGAGATTGAATCCATCGCGGCAGCGAACCAAGCGAAGAAGGAGATCGGAATCTCCGTTGTCTCCCCCGAACACTGGCCGCTGCCCTGGTACTTGCGCGAGTACACACATGTGGGCTATTGGGGACACGTCGTGCCCACATCCGAGCCGATTGTGATCGCGTTGAAATCCCAGGTCCCGCAACTGGAGCAGCAATTTGGCGGCCAATACCGGCTGTTCAGCACGCATGAACTGCGGCCAGGCAATATCCTGGTGATGTTC
>JBGPZS010000372.1:0-4528 GCA_041493865.1 Terriglobia bacterium | reverse complement strand
TCTTGTATGCCGTCTTTTACCGTTTTAATAATAATGCAATTATATGCTTGTAATAAAAAGACTTATTGATAATACCATGCTTGACATTGCCGTTTTTTACCGTTATTGTCTAAATGTTGGATATGGTATCAGCAGACAGCTACATATAGTTGTAATAAGATTTTGGAGCGACAGATGGCGACTGCCGAGCTCTTTTCGAGGGAACTTTCGGTGTTCGAAAAACACCGTAAGAACTGGTCACGCTCCCATCCCAGCGAGTACGTAGTCATTCAAGACGATGTCATCGTGGAAGGGTTTTTCAGCACGTATGGCGAAGCTTTAAAAGCTGGCTTGAATCAATTCGGTGCTCAGCGGAATTTTCTGGTAAAGCAGATTTGGAAAATTGAGCCTGTATATTTCATTTCCTAATATGGCTCGCGTGGAACTCTCTTGGAATCCTTTCGACCTTACCGATCCAGGTCCCTGCATTGACGTGATTGTAACGAATTCACGTGCTGTTATTGAGGTGATGGAGGAAGGGAATCCTGTCGGACTCGAATATCCAAAACCTGTAAGGATTAAGGCACTCTTGGATACTGGTGCATCTATCACGGTAATCAGCAAGACGTATGCGAACTATTGCAAGCTTTTTCAGACTGGTGAAGCGGCCAAAATAGCAGCAATTGGCGCCACGCATACCGGTGTGGAACATGCTGGCGCTATAAGTTTTCCCGGCACCCATCTACGCCCCTTTGATCCGATTCGCATTGTTTCGGGTATCTTCGCTATGGAGCCAAGCTACGCATGTTTGATTGGCAGAGACATCCTTAGAAACTGGGACATCACTTTCGATGGGCGCTCTCGGCGTGTCACGATTACAGACTGAATGTCTCTCAAATGTCACAGGTTTAGCCTCAGCGTGAATCGTTTGCAAGTCGTGATTCATCCAACCGCAGGTTCATATCTAGCCAAAACAGGCTAATTTGAGCTAAAATAAGGCTTTACCGCGAAAGGTTCAGAGGCAAATGAAGGCAGCGATCCATCCCAAGTACGAAGAAGTGCGCGTGCACTGCGCATGCGGCAACGCATTTACCACCCGGTCCACCCACAAAGGCGCCATCAACCTGGAAATCTGCTCCAACTGCCATCCGTTTTTTACCGGCAAGCAGAAGCTGGTGGACACTGCCGGACGCGTGGAGCGCTTCCGCCGCAAGTACGCCAAGTCCGATGCCAGCAAGGCCGAAGCAGCGAAGATTGAAGCGGCCGCCAAGAAATAGCGGCCCAAGGTTTTTCAAGAGGCCTCCGCTGTGGCGGAGGCTTTGGTTTTGGAGCAATTGGCACCTGGCAATTAGCAATTAGCCAGAGCGCGGAAGAGTCATGGTTTTGCCAATTGCTATTTGCGAATTGCTGTTATGAAGAAGTTCTGGGAAAACCCGGCCAACGCCACTGTCGCACCGCAAGGCGCGAGCGTGCCGGAGTCTCTCCAGATCGGCAGCGTGCGCATCACGCCAGCCACCATTCTTGCTCCCATGGCGGGCGTGACCGATACGGTGTTCCGCCGCTTCATCCGCAATGCCAGCTTTGTGCGCAGCGCGCACGATGTGATGGCGGTTCCAGAGGAAGCCGGAGTCGAGCAGCAAGCCGCGGAACTTCAGGAGCAGAAGGCCAACGGTTCGGAGCAAAACTCTGCAGCGGTTTTCCATGAAAAAAGTTCCTGCGGTCTGCTGATGACCGAATTCACCTCGGCTGACGGGCTCTTCCGCACGCGTGAATCCAAGCGCAAGCGCTATCTCACGTTCTACGAGGATGAGCACCCCATCTCCGCCCAGCTCTTTGGCAGCGATCCTTACACGCTTTCCGAGTCGGCCAAGATCGTGGAGGACGCCGGCTTTGATCTGGTCGATCTCAACCTGGGCTGCCCGGCCAAGCGCGTGGTCAAGTGCAACGGTGGTTCCGGGCTCCTCAAGGACCTGCCCGTGATCCGCACGATCTTTGAGGCCGTGCGTTCCGCGGTAAAGATTCCGTTCACCGTGAAGTTCCGCCTGGGTTGGGACGACGACAACATCGTCTGTGTGCCTCTGGCTAAGATGGCCGAGGACTGCGGGCTGAACGGAGTGGCGCTGCATGCCCGCACGCGCGAGCAGGGCTATAGCGGCAACGCGCGCTGGGAGTGGATTGCCGCCGTAAAGGACGCGATCAAGATCCCTGTCACCGGCAACGGCGACATACGCACCCCGGAAGATGCCGTCGCCATGGTGGCGCAGACTGGCTGTGATGGTGTGATGATCGGCCGCACCGCTGCGTCGAATCCGTGGATCTTTCGCCAGATTCGCCAGCACGCCGAGACCGGCCGCTATGACCAGCCGACGGAAGCCGACCGCTACCAGATGATCCGCACCTACTTCAAAATGCTGGTGGATGAGACCATGCACGGCTCGCCGGGCAAGATGAAGCAGTTCGTTGCCTGGTTCACTCACGGGGTGCCCAACGGCAGCGCGCTGCGGCGTGCCTGCTATGACGCGCATACCGGCCCGGCAATCCTGGCTAGCGTAGAAAAGTTTTTTGAAGAGCTGTTGAGCGGCAATGTGCAGGCGCAGCCTGAAGCGCTTGCGCAACCTGAAATGGACCTGCTGCCAGCGTGCGGCGACTGATTTATTTCGCCCCAACCTGCGTTGACGTACCGGTCTTTTGCATGCGCATCGCTACTCTTCACTGCCGCTATCTCAATGTAGGTAAATCCACTTAGCAAAAGTATCGCAAGACTTTCCCGCAAAACCGTTCTAAAATGCAGCGCAAGTTTCCGAAAACTTGCCGAGCCAATCGATGGAATTCATACCGCTTTTCTTGCTTGGGTGGATGGTGGTGTGCGCGCCAGCCATCATTGTGACGCTGATTGCCAACAACCGTCGCCGCCGTGAGATCGCCGAACTCACCGACAAAATTACCAACCTTACACGTCAGTTGGAGATGGTGGAGCACCGGAGCCGTGCTGAGGTAGTTCACGCTCCGCAAGCTGCTCCATCTGCGGCTGCTGCCGTTCCAGCAATGAGGATCTCCGCCGAGGAGACTCGGGCGGCAGCTCCTCCGGCAATTATGCCTGCGCCTGTTCGTGAGCCCGTGGTATTGGAAAAACCAGCAGCAACGGTTTCCGTGCCGACACCACCTCCGCCCGCGATAGTCGCGCCGCCGATTGCGGCCCAGGCTCGCTTTCAGCCGAAGTCTGTGGAAGTCGCCGGAATTCCAATCACGCCCACTGCGCGTCCGCAGCCGCTGGCAGAGGCGCCGCACGCCGTCGCGCCTCCTCCGATACCAAAACCGTCAACAGTATCGGTGCCGCCCGCTGTCGCGGCCCCGCCGCCTCCACCACCTCCACCACCGCGAGTTGCGCCTGCCGTGGAACGTGCAACTCCTTCGGCATTCAGCACAGGCCTTCCTCAGCAGCCAACGATATCTGGCATGCCTGCTTCCTCGGCGCAAGTTCGCGCATCGGCCGGCTCCGCTGGTTTCAGCGCTGCTCCCGCCGCATACGATATTCAGCCGCCAAAGAAACGTGGCATGTCGTTAGAAGAGATGTTGGGAACCAACTGGTTTCCAAAGGTGGGCATTGCCGCGATTGTTATCGGCGTTGGCTTGCTCGTGGCCAGCAAGTGGGGGAGCTTTGATCCGTGGTTACGAGTATTGATCGTGTATGCCGGCGGCCTGGGCACTCTCGTCTGCGGCATCTTTGCTGAACGCAAGGAGAGATACCAGACTCTGGGCCGCTCTCTGATCGGCGGCGGCTGGGCGATCACTGTCCTGGTGACCTATGGTCTTAAGCACGCTCCGTTCATGGCCATCTTGTCCTCCAACGCCCTCGACCTGCTCCTGTTGCTGGCCGTCATCGCGATGATGGTCGGGCATACGCTCAAGTATGACTCGCAATTGGTGACGGGCGCAGGATTCTTGCTGGGCTTTGCCGCCATCACGCTCAACCCTGATCCTCCATACAACCTGCTTGCCGGCGCTCTCCTGGTCACTGGGATGACGATCATCGTGCTGCGCCGCCGCTGGTTCGAGCTGGAAATCTTCGGCATTCTGGCCAGTTATCTCAACCATTTCTACTGGCTGTTTTCGATCTTCGAGTTCCAGTCCGCGCGCGCGCCATTCCAGCACCACACCGTGAGCATGCTGCTGGTGATTGCATATTGGGCGGTGTTCCGCTTGTCATACGTTGTGCGCATGGTGAAAAGCAAAGAAGAAGAGTCCGTATCGACGATTGCGGGCCTGCTGAACCCGCTGCTCTTTCTGGCGCTGATGAAGTACCAGTCCTTCCATCCGGAGTGGGCGTTCTACGCCCTGCTGATTCTGGGCGCGACGGAATTTCTACTGGGGCAGTTGCCGGTATCGCGCAGGCGTCTGGCGCCGTTTCGAGTGCTCTCCAGCCTCGGGGCGGCGTTCATGGTGGCTGCCGTTCCTTTCAAGTATTCCGGCAACGCGCTGGAAATGCTCTGGCTGGCCGGCGGCGAGGTCTTCCTGCTGGCGGGCATCTTCACCCGCGAGCGGCTCTTCC
>JBGPZS010000142.1:0-8705 GCA_041493865.1 Terriglobia bacterium | reverse complement strand
CCGGTTTGGTAATCCCCATGGGCGGTCGCGGGCGTTCGTGCCGGTCCCGATTTTTTATGCCATCTATACCGATGGCGCTTATCCATCCGTGGCCGACCCCTATGTGCCCGAGGCTCAGGCTGATCCAGCGCCGGCGCAGCAGGCATTCGCTGATCGAGGCAATGATGAGTTGCGTGCCGCCTACCTGCAAGGCGCGCGTGACGCCTTGACGCAACAGCGCGACACCCTGGCGCAACAGAGCGACAGCCGCTACGGCGAGCACTACATGGACTCTCGCGAACGCGGCCGGCAAGAGCCCGCGAAGCCCGAGCGGCGATCAAGGCCGGACCAGGACACCGCTACAGCACGGCCGGCGGCGCCGGTGGAAGACAAATCGCCGGCAACCGTGTTCGTCTTCAAGGACGGCCATCAGCTGGAGACCAGGAACTACGCCATCATGGGCGGAACGCTGTTTGACTTCTCCGGGAAGATGCTGAAGAAGATCCAGATCGAGGACATCGACTCCGCGGCGACGTTGAAGGCGAATGATGATCGCGGCGTGATGGTGAAACTGAACTAGATTTGGTAATTGGGTAATTTGGTAATCGGATAATCTCAAAACCACGCTGGTTCACAGGTTTTCATTTACCAAATTACCACCTTACACAATTACCAAATTGTGTTTTTTGTGAGTCATTTTGTGTTCCTGGTAAAGGGTTTGAGCGCATGCCAAACCCATCTCTTCTGTGTTATAATTTTCTGTAATCCTCTGGCACATAACTTCTTGTAAATGCAAGCATTTAGCGGACATTCCGGCGCTCTTAACAGGGTCTGCGGGAAGCGCTTACAGTGTGCCTGAAAATCGCCCTTCTGAATGAGAGAAAAACATGGCAGATGAACAGAATCCGCAGTTACCGTTGACGCCGCCTCCGGGTGGCGACGGGCCCGGTGGTCCGGGCGCGGGCAACATACAACCGATCAATATTGAAGAGGAGATGCGGCGGTCGTATCTCGACTACTCGATGTCGGTGATCATTGGGCGCGCGCTGCCTGACGTGCGTGACGGATTGAAGCCGGTGCACCGGCGCGTCCTGTACACGATGCAGGAGATGGGCCTGCAATACAACAAGAAGTACACCAAGTGCGCCAAGGTAGTGGGACAAGCCATGGGCCTCTACCATCCGCATGGCGATTCGGCGATCTATGACACGCTGGTGCGCATGGCGCAGGATTTTTCGCTGCGCTATCCACTGATCGATGGGCAGGGAAACTTTGGATCGGTGGACAACGATCCGCCGGCGGCGATGCGCTACACGGAGTGCCGCCTGCAACGCATTGCCGGCGCGTTGATGGAAGACATCGACAAAGAGACCGTCGACTTCGTGCCGAACTATGACGAATCAACCGTTGAGCCGACGGTCCTGCCGACGAGGATCCCGAATCTGCTGGTGAATGGATCGAACGGAATCGCCGTGGGCATGGCAACGAATATTCCGCCGCACAACCTTACGGAGATCGTGGAAGCAACGATCACGCTGGTGAACAGTCCAGCCACGCCGCTCAAAGAAATTCTGAAGATCGTGAAAGGACCCGACTTCCCCACGGGAGCGTACATCTACGGCCGCAGCGGCATTGAAGCCGCTTACACCCACGGGCGCGGCAAATTTGTGATGCGCGCCAAAGCCGCGATCGAAGACCTGAACCAGGGTCGAAAAGCGATCATCGTGCGGGAGATTCCTTATCAGGTAAACAAAGCCAAGATCGTGGAGCGCATTGCGCAGCTGGTGAATGACAAGGTGATTGACGACATCTCCGACGTGCGCGACGAATCGGGCCGCGACGGCATGCGCATTGTGGTGGAGCTGAAGCGCGGCGCGGAAGCGCAGATCATCCTGAACCAGCTTTTCAAGCACACGCAGATGCAGGAAAGTTTCAGCATGATTTTTTTGGCGGTGGTGAACGGCCAGCCGAAAGAGATGGGGCTGATTCAGGCGATCCAGCACTTCATCGACCACCGAGTGGACGTGGTGCGGCGGCGCACGGTGTACCTGCTGGAGAAAGCCCGCGAGCGCGAGCACATTTTGGAAGGCTACAAGATCGCGCTGGACAATATGGACGCGGTGATCAAGATCATTCGCGGGTCGGGTTCGCGCGCGGAAGCCAAAGAGAACCTGCTGGCGGCAAAATACAAGATCGTCGACAAGGCAATTCAGGCCAAGGTTGGCGGCGCAGAAGGAAAATTGTCAGCACGGCAGGCTGACGCGATCCTGGAACTTCAGCTCTACCGGCTGACACGGCTTTCGACGGATGAAATTCTGAAAGAGCTGGAAGAGATTCGCGTGAAGATTACCGAGTACGAATCCATCCTGGCTTCAGACAAGAAGCTGCGCGGCGTGATCGTAAAAGAGCTGGAAGAAGTGAAAGAGCAATTCGGCAACAAGCGCAGGACCGAGATCACCGACGAGTCAACGGAGATCACGCTGGAAGACCTGATCGCCGACGAGCAGGTGATTGTGACGGTCTCACACAGCGGATACCTGAAGCGCACGCCGCAATCGATCTATCGCCAGCAACGCCGCGGCGGCACCGGTCGCACGGGCATGAAGACACGGGAAGAGGACTTTGTGGAATATCTCTTCAGCGCGTCCACGCATTCTTATCTTTTGGTCTTCACCAATACGGGGCGCGTTTACTGGCTGAAAGTGTATGAAGTGCCGGACGTGGGCGCAGCGGGCAAGGGCAAGCACATTGGCAACCTGGTGGCTTTGCAGCCGGGTGAGACGGTGCGCACGCTGCTTGAGGTCCGCAACCTGGAAGAGGAGAACCGCTACATTTTCTTTACCACCCGCAAAGGCACGGTGAAGAAGACGCCGGTGAAGGACTTCTGCAATGTGATGTCGCGCGGGATTATCGCCATCGGCATCGACAAGGACGACGAATTGGTGGCGGTGCGGCTGACCGACGGCAACCAGATCGTCTTTCTGGCGTCGCATGAGGGCCAGGCAATCCGCTTTGACGAGGAAGATGTGCGCTCGATGGGGCGGCCAGCGTACGGCGTGCGCGGCATGGACCTGGACAAGAACGATTACATCGTGGGCATGGCCGTGACGCCGAAAGATGGCAAAAAGACCAACGGCAAGGACAAAGACGGCAAGGCGACGGAGGAGACGCTTCCCAGCCTGATCCTGAGCGTGACCGAGCAGGGTTACGGCAAGCGCACTCCGGTGGAGGAATACCGGTTGCAGTCGCGCGGCGGCAAGGGCGTGATCAACGTGAAGACCACGGCGCGCAACGGAAACGTGGTCGGCATCATGCTGGTGGACGAATCGTCTGAAGCCATGCTGATCAGCCAGTTCGGCAAGATCATCCGCATTGACACCAAGACGATCCGCGAAGCCGGGCGCTCAACCCAGGGCGTGCGGTTGCTGAATCTGGAAGCGGGCGATCGCGTGGCCTCAGCCGTGGTGCTGCAGGAGAAGGCGGAAGAAGAGCCGAATGGGACGCTGCTGCAGTAAGGTTTTACGAATATTGGAAAACGCCTCCGCGAGGAGGCGTTTTTCTTTGCGCGATAGCAACGGAGGTCTGTTAGTTCCCACAAGCATTACGGACAGGGGACGGACTATCGCAAAATCCGTCCCCTGCCCTGGGGGTTATGGGTGGCACGTCCCTCCTGGTGGAGGAGTGCCGGAGCCGCCACCGAGTTCGTAAGCGCCGGCATCAATAGCGCCAACGGCATTGCGGACTTCCGCGCACGCCGGATGCACGTATTGGAACAACGGCATGAGCGAGAACGTTCCGTCACTGCCCGGGTTGGCGCCTTTGCCGATCGCAGGCGATCCCGAATTCAGGTGATAGTCATACGAGCCGGCATTGACGAAACCCGGGTCACCGACAAAGTTATTGCTCTGTATCGCGCCGGCCTGGTTTGTGACAGAACCGGGTCCGGAGAAGATGTTGTTTCTGATGGTGGCCGCGTCAGCGCCAGCCGCCACGGAAACAAACGTGCCGGAGCCCGCGTCATTGCGGAAGGTGTTGTTCACCACAAAGAGCTGGTGGTTGGGGTTGGCCGGGTCAGCGCCTTCTGCCATGTAACTGACCAGCGTGGAGTTGTCATTGGACGGACCCTGTTCAATCACGTTGCCGATGACATAAGATTTGCCGCCGTTCGGCAGATCAATCTGGTAGCTCGCGGTGCCGGTGGCTTCATCACTCAAGCGGTTATAGAGGATGACGTTCTGCGCCGCACGCGACTTCAGCAGGTGTCCGATCCTGGCGTGGTGCGAGTAGTTGTAGCGGAACATCAGCGTTCCCACGTGACCGATGTAAAGGTTGTGACTCTGGCCGTCGCCAAAACCATTGAAAGCGAACTCGCTGAATTCAATGGTGATGGTGCTGCTGGCCGAAGAGTCCGTAAGAATACCTTCCTCGTTGTCGTGGAAGAAGCAATTGCGCACTGTCAGGTTATCGCCCTGCTGACGGATGGCCACCCCGTTGTGGTCAGGCACAGATGCGCCGCTAAGCTCGACGTTTTCGATGGTCGTGTTTTTGCCGGAGATTACCCAGGTGCCTTTGCCCAGGGAATTCTTGCCGCCGGCATCAATGTGCGCCCGCGCACCGCCAACGCCACGGATGGTGAGGTTATCGACTGACCAGGCGCAAACGTCGCCAACGTAAGAAACACTGGAATCGATTTCAACGGTGTTGCCGGGCTTGGCCACGGCGAAGGCGGCACACGGCGCTGCAAATGCCTTCCCAGGACCAACCTGGAGAATGCCGGTTGGTGTGGGCGTGGGTGATGGTGTGGGCGTTGGTGATGGCGTGGGAGCCGGAGTGGGTGTAGGAACTGGAGTTGGTGTGGGGGTTGGACTGGGCTTAGGGGTCGGACTTGGTGCCGGTGTCGGCGTCGGCGTTGGAGTGGGCGTTGGCGTTGGAACAGGTCCGCCGCTTCCGATAGGAGTTTTCATGTCTGCCTGGACCTCTGCTGCCGTGAGGGCGCGGTTATAGACACGCACCTCATCGATGAGTCCCTGGAAGTGTTCGTTAAAGGCGCTGTCGCCGCCAATATGCAGCACGCCGTTTGTCGCCGCGATGCTTCCGGTCTGCGCCTGGCTGGCACTCAACGCACCGTTCACATAGAGCCGCTCGGTGGCCCCGTCATAGGTGTAGGCCAGATGCGTCCAGGTGTTGAGTGCTGGAGAACTGGCGCCCGACACAAAGTGCTCCGCGGTGGTAAACATGCCGCCTACAGGCGCAGAGCTATATCCCGAACGATAGAGGAAATAGGCGCCATCGGAAGGCATTTCCTTGAAGATCACATTTTGCCATGTGTTCTGGCTGGACACAGGGCTGATCCAGGCTTCCAGCGTCACAGCCTTGCTCAGGTGCAGCGAGGCGGAGTCCGGAATGGTGACAATGCTGCTGCTGCCGTTGAAGGAAAGCGCCGGTCCATAGCGGCCCGCAGAGTTCCATGAGGCTGCAGAAATAGTTCCCGTATTGCTGTTGCCCGAAGCATCGTGGACAGTTCCACCAGAGCCCTCGCTGAACGCATAAGCCGCTACCAGACCGTTGCCAGAAGGCTGCGGAGTTGGCGACGGTGTGGGAGCAGGAGTGGGAGTCGGTGTCGGGGAAGGCTTGGGTGTTGGAGTCGGAGTTGGGCTCGGTGCCGGTGTGGGCGTTGGGACTGGAGTTGGGCTCGGTGCCGGTGTTGGCGTTGGGCTGGGCTTCGGCGTTGGAGACGGCGTTGGTGTAGGAGTCGGATTCGGTACCGGAGTCGCACCGAAGTTGATGGCATAGGTTTTTGCCGGACCACCCGCTCCGCCGGGTGAGCCGAAGTAGACAAAGTAGTCACGGGCGGAATCGTAGCCGCAATAAGTGTCGGCTTTGCCATCAGGAGTGCCGGGATTGGCCGAGGGCCCACCGGCAATTCCCAGGTCCGTCCACTTGTTGGACGCCGTGGTGTAGGAGTAGACGTGGCCCTGCGTGGGATAGATCAGCAGGCGGTTGCGCTTTTTGTCGTAACCATGGCAGGTATAGGACGAGGCCGGCGCTTCGATGGAAGGATTGGCAGCGCTCCAGCGGCTGGCGGCGGGTTGCTTGGGATCATAGATGTACGTTTGCGCGATATCGGCGCCACCGTAGCTGCGCTGGCCACCGAAAAGAATGACCTTACCTGAAGCATTGTCATAGACCAGAATGTGCGCGTGCCGAGCGCCGGGAGCGCAGTTGGAACAGATCTGCGTCCAGGTATTGCCGGCAGGATCGTACTCCCAGGTATCACTCCCCGTGCTGCCATTGACGCCGGCGAAACCGCCATAGAAGAGCACGCGGTCGGTGTTCGGCATGTAGACCATAGCGCCTTCCTGGCGGTTTCCGGTGTTGGGAGAGGTGGCCGTGGACTGCGTCCATTTGCCGGAGCCGGCCGTGCCGGTGTGAGTGAAGGAGAAGAAGTCATAGCCAAGCGCGCCCTGGCACGATCCGGACGAGATGTTCATGCGGTTGCGGGTCGTGTCCCAGGTGATCTGGTTGTAGGTATGGCGGTGATTGGGCCGCGTGGCGCTATTGCCGGGGCATCCCGTCGTCTTCGCATCGCTGACCCACAGCTGCGTATAGGCGCCGGTGGCAGGATTAAAACTGAATACGGCGTCGGCGTAGATACCAGAGCCACCGCCGGAATCGTCCTGCGTCACCAGCAGTGTGCCATGTTGATCGTCGTAAACCGTATTGGTCCAATTGGTGTTCGCCGGTGGAGTTCCGGCGGGTGCGATCGATTGCCAGGATTGCGCCCATGTCAAAAGCGGCGCTAAAAAGAAAAAGAGTGCTACGAGGGACAGCTTACTTCTCAGCCTGCGGCCATTTTTTGGCAAGAAATTTCCCTTTGAATGAAAACTCAACATGGATACCCCGATTTAAAGATTTTGTTGTATAGCGGTTGTAAGAGATGGGTACTTGCAAGTTTGTGGCCTTGCCTGCGGTAAAGTCGCAGGCGCGGGCCGATATGTCGTATAGCGATATAGAAAAGAGCTTTCCTGTTTACGTGCAGGCAGAATGATTTGCGCCGGATACCGCGCGCGAAAAGACAAAGTAATCGCGCATCGATTTTCGGAAAATAATTTCCGCGCAAAATGATTGCCGCGATGGAAAAATAATTTTCGCGTAAAAACGTCTTGCTCAACGGAAATAAATGCACGCCTTAGCTTCCGCTAAGTCAGTTGGCTTAATTTGTGGTTAAGTTATGCCCAACTAGCGAACCATGCGTGATCGCAGCGCGTGACGATCACTTGCATTGACAGCAAGACGATCAGCGAGGCCGCGGTGAATCGACGCAGAGCGCGCGGTTGTTACATCTGGAAGAATGCGATTTGCGCGGCAGCGGTGCCGCAAGAGAAGGCAGAAGAGCCGCACGGGAGTTTATTGCAGTAGATGGTTTCTTGTGCAGCTGTTCGAATGTGGAGGCGCAATTTCATTTGCCGGCGAACCACATTTGCTGGCAAACCAAGGGACGCGCGGAGGCCATAACAAAATTATTTATAGCGGCGGGTTTACCGTAGGCCCCGGTCTTCGACTGGTTTGATGTGACGATGATGATCACTATTTCTTCTTCGCGCGCTTCGGTTTCGGCTTTGGCTCAGGAGCGCGAGGCTTAAAGTTTTCGACTCCTGAGCGCGAGACGAGTGTTTTGCCCGCGCTTACCAACGTTCTTAAGCGGCGCCTCCTGATCAAATCGGCTATGACCTGCCGGGTCACGCCCCGCATGCGGGCCGCTTCAATCAGGGAGATCCACTTGGAAGGATCATAGGTTTTCTTTTTATGCTTACTTGTCTTCCCTTTGGACTTGTTCTTCGAGTCTTTGGATTTGTAATCCGAGGCGGGGCCGCGCGGACGGCGCTTGAAGTTCAAGACTTCAGACCGGGAGACATAGGTCCGGCCCGCGACGACACAGGTTGTTAATCGTCCCCTATGTACCAGGTCCCAGATGGCCTGGCGGGACACGCCCCGGGCTCGAGAGGCATCGCCCTTGGAAATCCAATCAGCGGTATTCAAGATACGAGATTTTTCAGGATCAGTGGCCATTTGTCAAAAATCCCACGCGCGGAATACGCTCACGCTGGTCATGAATGAGGATAAACCAAACTGAGTGGCATATCGATGTTTGAAATTGCGGAGGCGATATCTTTTCGGCAGTAAGAAGCGCGAATTCTGACGTCATTCGCGATCCGACGAAAGTCATACGCTGTTTGTGCAGTCCTGCGCGGGCCTGAGCGCCAACCGAACACGGAAATTGAAGGGTGCTCTGTCAATTGTCCTTACCCTGCACTAAAAACATGTACCTCAGTCAGGCAGAGGGTCGCAAAGGGCAGTGCCCGGTGCTGGTGAACTACTTCGTAGATGATTCTTGCAATGAAGAGAGCTAGGATGAGGCAGGTCGCCCGAGGGCGATTGCAAGAGAAGCTCTTTGAAAATCAAAGCAGCTAGCACTTAGCAACCGGCAATTAGCCAAACAGAGCCCAAAACCAGTGGTCCTCTGCCTGTTCTTTCAGCCTTCCACCCCACCACGCGAAAACCGCGCGTGCTGGGGACCCCGGCCTTGGGATTACATGGGATGCCTTGGGATGAAATGGGATTACGTAGGGGGAAGGGGCAGGGGGAGCGAAACCAACCATGCGCCAATCAGTACCAAGGTGAGCCAAGTCCACGCCAATCTGGGATGATCTGGGATGACTGCCTTG
>JBGPZS010000454.1:0-3814 GCA_041493865.1 Terriglobia bacterium | reverse complement strand
GGTTTCATTCTGCATACCGGCGACATCACCCATCTCTCCAAACCGGAAGAGTTTGATACCGCCGACCAACTGTTGAAGAGCGCCAGCGCCAAAGACATATTCTACGTTCCCGGCGAACACGACGTGCTGAACGACGACGGCAAGCAATACCTGGAACGCTACGGTAAAAACGCCAAAGGCGCGGGCTGGTACAGCTTCGACCAAAAAGGCGTGCACTTCATCGGGCTGGTCAATGTGATGAACCTCAAAGCCGGAGGCCTGGGCAATCTGGGCAAGGAACAACTGGAGTGGATGGAAGGCGACGTTAAGCATCTCTCCAAGAGCACGCCTGTAGTGGTGTTTGCGCACATCCCGCTGTGGAGCGTTTATCCTGAATGGGGCTGGGGAACTGACGACAGCGCGCAGGCGCTCGCTTACCTGAAGAGATTCGGATCAGTCACCGTGCTGAATGGACACATCCACCAGACCATGCAGAAAGTGGAAGGCAACATTACATTCCATACTGCGGCTTCCACGGCGTTTCCCCAGCCGAAACCCGGCTCAGCGCCTTCGCCCGGGCCCATGAAGGTGCCGGCTGAACAGCTGCGCGGATTACTGGGAATACGGGACGTGAACTATGTTTCCGGCAAGCACGCGCTGGCTGTGATCGATTCAAACCTGGAATAAGCGTAAAGAACAACCGCGGCGGCAAGGCCGTTTAGGAGCAGGAACCATGAAAAGAACATTTTGGAGCTTGAGCATCGCGACCGTCGCCATCCTGATAGCGATGGCGGCAGGACGGTCCATGACCTTCGGCTCGGCGACGGCCCAGCAGACAGCATCCGCGGAAACAGCGGTCAAGATCGATAACTTCAGCTTTTCACCCAACACGGTGACTGTGCCGGTGGGAAGCACGGTACGCTGGACGAACCATGACGATGTCCCGCACAACGTTGTCAATGACGACAAGAGCATCAAATCGAAGACGCTGGATACGGACGAGAATTTCAGTTACACGTTTACCAAGCCGGGCACCTACAGTTACTTTTGCTCGATCCACCCCAGGATGACAGGAAAGATCGTGGTGCAGTAAGGCGGGTTGGCTACTTGAAACCGGCCTTATCAAGATCTTCTTGTCGAAAGGGAATAAAATCATGGCTGCCACTGTTGTTGCGCGAGGTGACGTGAGCAGCCTGGAAAACAAGGATTTCGAAAAGCTGGCGGTCCCCTTGCTGGACGGGCTATACAACTTCGCCTGCTGGCTGAGCGGTGACGCGGACGAGGCCCGCGACCTGGTGCAGGAGACGTTCCTGAAATCGCTGAAAGGCTTTTCCTCATTTCGCGAAGGCACAAATTTTCGCGCCTGGATGTTCAGGATCCTGCGCAACACCTTCCTGACCAGCAGGACAGGACTGGAACGGCGCAACACCCAACAAGAGGACGAAACCGGCTTTGAAGAGACAGCCGTCAGCCAGGAAACGCCAGAGATCGCGCTGGTCCGCCGCGCGGACATGGAACTGGTGCAGGCGGCCATTGCCCAGCTTGCCCCGCTGTTTCAAGAGGTCCTTTTGCTGGCTGACATTGAAGAGATGAAGTACCAGGAAATTTCCGAAGCGCTGGACATACCAATGGGGACGGTGATGTCGCGGCTGGCACGGGCAAGACAGCAGGTCCGCAAATACATTGTGGCGGCGTCGGGCAGAAAGAAGATTGTGGGTATAAGGTCATGAATTGCGATTGGCGGGAAAAAACCGGCTTGTACGTGGATGGCGAAATGGAGCCGGTCGCGGAGCAGGCCTTCGCCGGCCACTTGCAGAGCTGCGCCGATTGCTCCGTCGCTGTGCTGGAACAGCAGGAACTCAAGAAATCCGTGCGCCTGGCCGGCAAGCGATTCAGCGCGCCACCGGACCTTTACACCAACGTTCGGAAAAAGATGCATCAGCCGGAAAGCGTGAAGCCGTGGTGGAAATGGAGCGTGATTGCGGCTGCGCTCGTGTTGTTCGCCGTATTCGGCTTCGCCTGGTACACGCGCTCTCAGGTTGCCAGCCCGACGGTTGCGCAATTGATCGACCAGCATGTAACCATGCTGGCCAGCGTCAACCCGGTAGACGTAATTTCCACTGACCGGCACACGGTAAAGCCGTGGTATCAGGGCAAGCTGCCGTTCAGCTTCAACCTGCCGGAGTTGCCGGCAGGCTCGCCCTTCATTCTAGTCGGCGGTAAATTGGTTTACACGCAGCATTCTCCAGGAGCGGAATTGCTCTACCAGGTGCGCCAGCACAAGATTTCCGTCTTCATCTTTCAGGCGCGCGATGTGCACGGTGAGCCATCGGCGGGCAACCAGGCTTTTGTAGTGAATGGCTGGCAGCAGGGCGGGCTGCAGTATTACGTAGTGACGGATGCCGCCAGAGAGGATGCCGAACGGCTCGGCTCGATGCTCAAGGACGCGAACCAGCAATGATGAGCTATGCTGCGACTACTCTTTGCCTGTCGGTTTTGGTGCTTCCTTGGGCAGCACGGAACTGATCTTGGAAACATAGCGGTTGGCCAGCTTCCATGTGTCCCCGTCTTTCTTCCACAGGTCCACAACGAAGAATTCTCCGCTATCAGCAACGCCCTTATGCGTGGCCTCCTGGAGGCGGTCAAACTTAACGACAGCGGTATTCCCAAAATCTGATACGGACACCTGACGTACACCGAACTTCTTCAGGATATAGCCCTTGGCTAGCACCGAATCCAGCCAGTCCTCTCCAGCCAGCCGGTCGGCGTTGGGCATATCGATGGCGAAGTCGTCGGTCAGCATGGCCTGCAGCCCGGCCTTGTCTTTTTTCTGCACTGCTTGGAGAAGTTGGGTCTCTAGGTTGGTAAACATCATGACCTGTTTGGTGGCCGTAAAGATCCTGGGGGTCAACTTGGGTTTCACTGGTTCCTGAGCCACCGCCAGCAACCCAGCGGTAATCAAGACTGACACAAAACGCACAAGAAAACGCAGCGGCATCTGAATCACACTCCCTAAGAATTGGTTTGATTCTAACCAAAGGAATCCCGTCCGCAAGAACGGACGGGCCACAAAAGAAGGCCGCCCCGCAGGCGGCCATTCTTCGGTTAAGGATTAGAGGTGCAGAACACACGCTCCGCCGGCAGCATTCTCCCACTGTTGCTGGATCATCCAGTCATTGCCGCCAAAGGTCACGTTGAACTTGGACGCAGCTGCTTTGCCCGCAGCCGAGCAGACGCTTGTAGCAGTGCAAGTGGACGTGGTGCCGAAGTTGAAGTTGCACTTGTCAGAGTTTTCCTGGCCGCTGGCGTCAAACCACGCGTTCAGGTCGGGATCAGTGATTGCTTCGAACTGCTCGTGCGCGATCACGTTGATCATGCCGTCCGCACCGCCAACAGCCGTTGAGGGGCTGTTCGGGCCGGTAGTCTGGATCTCGCAGCCGGAGGGACAGCGGTCGGGGTTGCCGACGAAAGCATACTTAATGTCGGTGCCGCCTAGCGTGGCATGGGTGTGGAAACCACAATACTGGGTGCAGAATCCTGATGTCTCATTGATGTTTGAGGAACTGAGCACCAGATAGACGCCATTGGCATTGCGCGGCAGGGCGCCACTGTTGATTGCGTTGTTGACCGTGTTGCGCAAGCGGTTGTCGTTCAGGTTCTGCGTGGTATTGACGAAAGTGTGGCCGCCAAAGCTCACGTTGCCGCTCACGTTGCCAGTGGTGTCGCCGTACGTGCTGGCGATCAGTTCGTAGGGAGTGTTGCCCAACGTGCCGATGAAATGTTCGACCAGACTGACTGTGGCCGCTGTATTTGATCCTGTGCCGGCCCAGTTGCC
>JBGPZS010000006.1:0-22281 GCA_041493865.1 Terriglobia bacterium | reverse complement strand
GAGCAGCGCTCATTTCTCCGATTTCATCCAAAAGCAAAGTACCCTTGTGGGCGATCTCGAACTTGCCCGGCTTGGCCTTGGTTGCACCGGTGAAGGCTCCTGCTTCAAAACCAAACAGTTCACTTTCAAGTAAATCCGCCGGCAAAGCGGCACAATTGACTTTCAGCATCGGACGATGGGCCCGGATGGACATCTTATGGATCAGACGGGCGAGAATTTCCTTGCCTACGCCGCTTTCCCCCAGCAAAAGGACGGGTACATCGACTTTGGCGATCAACGCAACCTGCGCGCGTATCTGCTTCATCACCGGACTTGCCGCCAGAAAAAAGAAGTCATCGTTGAGATCGTCAACCACTTCGCCTTCTTTTTCCTTGATCGTATATTTTGTGGCCTGGGCATGCGTCTTGGAAGTGGACTCCAGCGCCCGGCGTACCGCTCCCTGCAGTTGTGGAAGCTGAAACGGCTTGGTCACGTAATCCGATGCTCCCAGTTTTATGGCCTGCACCACCTTGTTGGTGTCATTCAAACAGGAAATCATCAGTACTTTCTGTTCAGGATGGATCTTTTTGCAGCTTTCCAGCGTCTGCAAGCCGTCCATGCCCGGCATTACCATATCGAGCACGATCAAATTGGGAGCAGGGCCATTGCTCACCCGTTGCACAGCTTCCTCGCCGCTGGTGGCGGTTTCCACACGGTAATTTGAGATTTCTAAAAGCGTCTTTGTATAACGAAGTACACTGGGCTCGTCGTCGACGAGCAGTATGTTTGGCGCGCTCATTGCGTGTTCCACTCCTTCCGGACCTGGGACAATAACAACGTAAACTTGCTTCCTTTGCCGCGCTCGCTTTCTACCCAAATTAGACCTCCATGGGCTTCGACAAGCCGGCGTGCTATGGCCAGTCCTAGTCCGGTACCGCGAGACGATGCGGCCGGCAACTGGACAAAGTCTCCGAAGATGTTCTCGTGATGTTCGGGAGCGATCCCGGGGCCAGAATCACTGACATCAATTCGGACTGCATTTTCAATTTTGCGGTCTACCTTTCTTTCCATGTTGAACAGGAACTCGGATTGGGCCTTCCGTCGTTCCCAGAAACACGGGGTAACGGTCACTACCACCTTCCCGTTTACCGGAGTAAACTTCAGGGCATTCTCAATCAGATTAGATAACGTGTGTTGCAGCTTTAGAGGGTCCACACGAACTCTCGGATTCCCTTTGCTTATATTGAGTTCGTACGCGATTGATTTCTGTTCGGCTGCGGCCGCCCAGGAATCGAAGATTGCTTCCACTTCCTCATTCACCTGAGTGGGATCCAAGTCCGGTCCCGCAGGCGCTGTCTTCCCCGCCTTCAGTTCGCAGAGGAGAAGCAGGTTCTGGACCAGCTTGAGCAGGCGCTCACCGCTCTGTTCAATTTCACCGAGCACCTGCTTTTGCTTATCGTTGATGGTTCCCAGATGTTCATGGCGGAGCAAGTCCGTGTAGCCCAGCATAACGGCTAGGGGCGTTTTGAATTCATGCGCCGCTGAGACCAGCGGAAATAGCTGTGGCTCTACACTCTCCTGGGCTGCCGCCGGCTCCTGCCTCGCCCATGCGGGCGGCTTCGCCTCGACTACTTCCAGTGAGAGGTGGTTTTGGCATCCCGTATTGAGGACTTCAGAACTGACCGGTATATGACAAACCGGACATTCTAATAATCCCGGTGTTCCCTGGCTGGCATCCATATAATCTCTAGAAAGACCCTTGAAGGTGTACTCGGAAAATCCCCTCAAATCACCTGTCAAAACTAACGTGACCCGGTCACCTATGTTTGGGCAAATGGGAATCAAGAAATGCGCGGAAGTTGACGCGACAGGGCAAGGGCGTTGCCCAATTCGTCTATTAGGAGCGAAAACCTGGAGCTAATTGGAAGAGTCTAAAATCACTCTCACCAATTATCGGATCTCTAGGACTTCAAGTTTTGCTTTCCCCTTCTTCCATGTGTCCGATTTCCGTCGATGCATCAAAATCCAACCTTACGCAAGGCTCGCTTTCCCTCGTACTAAGGAACCCGGGCCGTTGGGGCGACGTAAGGCCAGTCTTGTGCTCGTCCACCTGGCCAATACAACATGAAACATTAGTACAATGCAGTGTCTTGCACTATAGGTCATAATTATTAGAAAATCAAGTGAAATTATTCCTATTTTTGCAAGTTTTAACAATGGGCTTAGACGAGGCATTTCCCGCCTAAACTCAAGTAATACTTATGTGATCCACCATGGCTGAACGTTACAGAATGTTTGATAATAAATTTCTTAGGTAGCACCAGGAGATTTTCCGCAAATCGAAAACTGCTTTGGCTCAGGGATGGAAAAGCCATTCCTAGTGTGAAAATGTTTTCTCATCTGGTTTCGATCTCAGCTGACAACTGGCCTATTGGTACATGGCCTTCGTGCCTCATTTGCGCGACACTTTTCCTTTAAGAACCAGTGAGTTACTCCGATTCCCCCTCGCCCAGGGATCAAACTGGGCGTTTCCCGAAGAGTTGGCGTCCGGAATGCACTTGTCCTGCTGGATTAAAGACTATGCATCTTTCTGCCAGCTATCAGGGAAACCTGCAACGCACAACGGGGTACTCATCCTCCGATCGCAGCAAACTGCCTCCGGAGGACGTGATTTTTGGCTTGACCCCAGCCTTGGCCACGGTTCGGGAGCGAATTCAGAAGATTGCGCCGACGGACCTGCCAGTGGTCATTACAGGGGAAAGCGGTACCGGCAAGGATGCGATTGCCCACCTGATTCACAATTATTCTGCCGTAGCCGGCAGGCCCTTTGTCCAGGTAAATTGCGCGGCTATTCCTGCCACCCTGATTGAGAGTGAGCTTTTTGGCTACGAAAAAGGCTCTTTCACGGGAGCTGTTGGGGCCAAGCCCGGTCGCGTTGAATTGGCCAACGGCGGCACGCTCTTTCTTGATGAGATTGGCGAGCTCGACCCGGCTATCCAGGCCAAGCTATTGCAGCTTTTGCAAGATGGCCAGTTCAGCCGGATCGGCGGACAAGAAGATAAGAAGGTCAATGTGCGCTTCGTTTTTGCGACGAATCGCGACCTGGAAGAGGAGATCCAGTCCGGCAATTTCCGGGAGGACCTCTACTACCGCATCAATGTCGCCAGTTTTCATCTGCCCCCCCTGCGCGAACGCCTGGAGGACATTCCGGCGCTCGTTGAGTGCTTCCGGCTGAAGTACAACGAAAAGCACAACTGCAGGACTGCCCCTCTTTCAGAGCGCACCATAAAAAGCCTGCAGGCGTACTACTGGCCCGGGAACATCCGCCAGCTTGAGAATGCGATGAAGCGGTATGTGGTGTTGGGCACGGAAGATGCGGTCCTCTCTGAATTGGTTGAGCACCAGTCAGATGTCTTCAAATTTACCGTTCCACCGGGAGAACAAATCTCGCTCAAGGAACTCACCAAGCAGGCCACAAGGCAGGTCGAGCGAAAAGTCATATTAAAAGTCGTGGAGGCGAATGGATGGAATAGAAAGCGCGCCGCCAAGTTGCTCAACATCAGCTATCGTGCGCTGCTTTACAAGCTCAAGGAAGTGGGAGTTCCCTCGGACCGGCGCAGGGGTTCGAGGCAAAACACAGTCAAGGCGGCAGATCCGGTGCCGCCCATCGAACCGACCGATAACAAGGGATCAAAAGAGTGAATGCTATGTTGACTCCGGGAAAACTCGTATCAATCATAATACCGATTTTCAATGAGGAAACCGGCATCGGCCACCTCAGTGAGCAGCTCAACGGATTAAAGGCCCTTTTGTCTCCGGAATACGAGCTAGAGTTCGTATTCGTCGACGACGGCAGCCGTGATGGCACCGTGGAAGCGCTGAAAAAGCGATTTTCCGGAAAATCCATGCGCGTCCGCATTGTCGAGCACATCGTCAATCTCGGAGTTGGCGCCGCTTTTCGCACCGGGTTCCAGGAAGCACGGGGAGATCTGGTTTGCACGATTGACGCGGACTGCACCTATTCTCCGGCGGGATTGAAAACCCTGCTATCGGCGCTCGACACTACTGGCGCCGACATCGCCGTAGCTTCTCCTTATCACCCCGACGGCGGTGTGGAAGGTGTTCCCGCATGGCGCCTGGTTCTGAGCAAAGGATGCTCAGGCCTCTATCGCTTGTTCTCACCCCTGAAGCTCTACACCTATACCAGTATTTTTCGCGCTTATCGGGCCGAGGTTGTCCGCAATGTTCAGTTCAAAGGCAATGGGTTTGTTGCTGCGTCAGAAATCCTGATTTCCGCAGGCCGCCAAGGCTACAAGGTAACGGAAGTCCCAATGATCTTGCGCGCCCGGACGATTGGCCGCAGCAAGATGAGGGTGCTTCGCACCGTGGCCTCTCACCTGGAAGTGCTTTTTGGTTTCATCGTGCCGTCACGCAAGGCGCCTGTTGCGGTTACTGCCGGTCGCTTGCCGGGAAAATTTGCCGGCAGGGGAATTTCACCGCGCGACAGCAAAGATCCGTTTGCGGCGTAGGACACACAAGGAGATTGTATGCGGATTGGGACAGTAGGGTTGGGTGCTTGGGGCTGGAACCTGACCAGGAATTTTGCCGAATTGAAGACTTGCAAGCTGGTCACCTGCTTTGACCTGGATCAAAAACGTCGCGAGCTGGCCGCCCGCGCCTGGCCGGGTGTGATGCCCGTGGATTCTTTTGAGAAGCTGCTTGCTCTGGATATTGACGCCGTGGCAATCGCTTCGCCTGCGAACACTCATTACAAATACACCAGGCAAGCGCTGCTTTCGGGACGCGATGTGTTCGTGGAAAAGCCGTTCACGCTCAACGTGCCTGAAGCGGAAGAACTGGTGGAGCTGGCGGACAAACTCAACCGCAAGCTGATGGTAGGCCATCTGCTTGAATATCATCCCGTGGTTCATCGCTTGAAGAAACTGATCACTTCAGGAGAGCTTGGCCCTGTCTATTACATCTATACGCAGCGCGTAAACCTGGGCCGTATCCGCGGTGATGAAAACGCTCTCTGGAGTTTTGCCCCGCACGACATTTCTCAGATCCTGTACATGCTGGACATGGAGCCCACCAACGTGAGCGCCCGCGGCCAGAGCTACATCCAGGATGGAATTGAGGATGTAGTCTTCCTCAGCCTTTTCTTCAACAACCGGATCATGGCCCACATTCACCTGAGCTGGCTCGATCCGCATAAAGTCCGCCGCACTACGATCGTCGGCAAAGAGAAGATGGCGGTGTTTGACGATACCGAGGCCACGGAAAAGCTGCGTATCTATGACAACCATGCCGAAATGCCGCCGGCACAGAGCTATGGCGAGGCCATCCAGGTCCGGTTTGGCGATATTCTGATCCCCCGGGTCGAGACGACCGAGCCTCTCAAGCTGGAATGCCAGCACTTTATCGATTGCGTCCGTGACAGGAAAACCCCCGTTTCTGATGGCCGCGATGGACTGCGAGTGGTACGTATCATTGAGGCAGCCCAGCGCTCTATGGAGCAGGATGGCGTGCCCGTTTCACTAAGGAATCATGATGACAAATTTCATCCATCCTCAAGCACAGATCGGCGTTGGTACGCAATTGGGGTTTAACAGCGTTGTCCACGAGAACGTTCGCATTGGGACCAATTGCAGGATCGGCAGCGGCGTAATTATTCACCCCGGGAGCATGATCGGCAACAACGTGCGTGTCGACGACAATACAGTCATCGGCAAGTTGCCCATGAAAGCCGCTCTCAGCGCGGTCACGCAGGACCAGGTCCTTGACCCTTGCGTAATCGAAGAAGACTGCATGGTCGGCGCCATGGTAGTGATCTATCGTGGCTGCACGGTCAGGAAAAAAGTCATGGTGGCAGACCTCGCTTCCTTGCGGGAAAACGTGGAAGTGGGTGAATTCACCATCATCGGGCGCGGCGTGACCATCGAAAACAAGGTCCGGGTTGGCAGCCGATGCAAGATTGAAACCGAGGCTTACGTTACGGCGCTTTCGGAGATCGGTGACGGCTGCTTTATCGCTCCCGAGGTCACCTTCACCAATGATAACTTTCTGGGACGTACCAAGGACCGGTTCAAATATCACAAAGGCGTAACGATGAAGCGCGGAGCACGGATCGGGGCCAATGTAACGGTATTGCCCGGCCTGACACTAGGAGAAGACGCTCTGGTAGCGGCAGGGTCGGTCGTGACGCGGGATGTTCCGGCCCGCAAGATTGTTTTGGGGTCCCCGGCGAGAGTGTGGAAGGACGTTCCCGCCGAACAACTCCTGGAGAATCAATAGGCGCGACAGCATGAAAAAACTTCTGTCCATTGTCGGAGTCAGGCCTCAGTTTGTGAAGGCCGCCATGGTGTGCGCAGCGGTGGCGCGCCACAATGCGGAAGCGCCTTATGAAAAACGTATCCAGCACTTGTTGCTGAATACGGGCCAGCACTATGACTTCGAGATGGCGGAAGTATTCTTCCAGCAACTGCCCCTCCCTGCGCCTGATTTCAATTTGGGCGTGGGTTCGGGAGCCCACGGAGCGCAGACGGCGGCCATGCTCAAAGGCATCGAAGAGCTGTTGCTGAAGGAACGGCCGGATTGCGTCATTGTTTATGGCGACACCAACTCCACACTGGCTGGCGCGCTGGCAGCAGTAAAACTGCACATCCCCGTCGCCCACGTGGAAGCGGGATTACGCAGCTTCAATCGCGCCATGCCGGAGGAAATCAATCGCGTTGTGGCTGACCATGTCTCCGACCTGTTGCTCTGCCCGACCCAAGCGGCCGTGGAGCAGCTGGCGCGCGAAGGCGTGACGCGCAATGTGCAATTCACGGGGGACGTGATGCTTGACGCCACAAACATGTTCTGTTCCGCCGCGTCCGAGCGTTCCGGCCTGTTGGAAGAAATGGGTATTACGCCGAAGCGGTTCATTCTCGCCACCATTCACCGGGCGGAAAACACCGATTCATTCGAGCGTATGCAAGACCTTGTGACAATGCTCTGCCATTTGGAGCGTCCAACGGTGTTTTCCATGCACCCGCGCTTGCGGCACAAGCTCCAGCAACAGCCCGAGTATCAGGCGTTGAACCGGAAACTGGCTGCCGCAACCCACGTCAAGATCGTGAACCCACTCCCTTATGTGGACATGCTGCGTCTGCAGACAAGCGCGCAACTCGTGCTGACGGATTCCGGAGGCGTGCAAAAGGAAGCGTACTTTGTTGGGACTCCTTGCCTGACGCTGCGCGAAGAAACCGAATGGACGGAGACTTTGCAGGGCGGCTGGAACCGCGTGGTGGGCACCTCTCCGGAAAAGATCCTCCCCCTGGTGGAAAGTTTGTGGTCGGCAAATGGGGCTTCGCCTGCCGGCAGGCCGGTGCTCACAGCTTTTGGAGACGGAAGAGCGTCAGATAGGATCGTTCAAATTTTGCAGGAGACGGAAACAATTGCCAATGCGTAATCAAACTAAGTCAAAAACTGTTCTTGTTACCGGTGCGGCCGGATTTCTCGGTTCCCATCTTTGCGACGCACTGCTCGCGCACGGTCATCGCGTCATCGGAGTGGATGATCTTTCTCATGGAAAGCGGGAGAACCTGGCTGAGGCCATGCAGAGTCCCCGGTTTTCATTTCATGTTCTGGACATCACCGATGCGGAAAGGCTGAAGTCCGTCAGCGAAGGCGTGGAAGTAGTGGCTCATCTGGCTGCGTTCAAGATCCCGCGGTATGGAGAACGCATGAAGACCTTGCTGATCAACTCGCAAGGCAGCCTGAACGTTCTCCAATTGGCCGCGGAAAAAAAGGCCAAGTTCCTGTTCACCTCCACGTCTGATGTGTACGGCAGAAATCCCGACGTTCCGTTTAGTGAAGCAAGTACAAGCGTGATTGGGTCCTCCACGGTCCCCCGCTGGGCCTATGCCGTTTCCAAATTGTTTGATGAGCATCTGGCCTTTGCTTTCCATGAAGACTACGGCATTCCAGTTACCGTCGTTCGGATTTTTGGGTCCTATGGTCCCAGACAGCATTTGAGCTGGTGGGGTGGACCGCAATCGGTCTTCATTGATTCTGTCCTTCGGAATGAGCAGATTCCGATTCACGGTGACGGATTGCAGACTCGCAGTTTCACTTATGTGTCTGACACGGTCAGCGGAATTCTGGCCGCGCTGGAAAGCGACTCGGCCAACAACCAGATCATCAATATCGGCAGCACCCACGAAATCACGATCGTAGAACTGGCTCGCCTGATTCATCACCTGTCGGAGACCCCTGATCCTCTCCGCCTGGAATTCGTTCCTTATAAACAAATCAGCGGACGAGACTACGAAGATGTCCGCCGCCGGGTACCTGACGTGAGCAAAGCAGAAGAACTCCTCGGTTTCAAAGCAAGGATCTCTCTGGAGGATGGCTTGCTGCGCACGCTGGAATGGCAGAGGGCCATCCGGGGGATCGAAAGCAAGATGGTCGTGGAGGCATAGTGGCAGTAGACGCAATTACAGAGACCCCGGCAGCACGTCCGGCGTTTGCACGGGACACTCCGGCCATGCGCAGACTCTCGTGGCAGGGCGCCGCGTTTGGCGCGATTGCCCTGGCCGCATGCGGGCATCTGCTGATAAAGCAAGGCCTCCTTGCGGCTGCGCACTCGGCATCACCAGCGACGCCGATGCAAAACATATTTCACTATCTGATACAGCCGGCGGTTCCAGCGGGCTTGTGCATCTACGGTGTGGGCACTCTGCTTTGGATCCGCGCCGTGTCACGTCATAATATAAGTTTTCTCTACCCCCTGACTGCGCTTAACTACGTCATTGTGAGCATAGGCGCCAAGCTGTTGTTCCATGAGACGCTTTCCTTTGGGCGCTGCATCGGCATTACAGTTGTCGTCCTGGGTGTGGCCCTGTTGCAGCTCTCGGCGCGCGGAGACCAGTCATGACAGCCTCCGTTGCCTTATGGTCTAGCATTGTGCTGGGTGCATGCGCACAGGTGTTTTTGAAACGCGGTGTGACGCGGCCCGATGGCCGGGAACCGGCGCTCGGCATTGCTCTTGTGCGTTCACCCTGGGTGCTGGCCTGGGCCGCTTGCTTTGTGGCGGCCACCGGTCTATGGCTGGTTGCCCTTTCGCGAATTGAGATCTCATACGCTTTTCCCCTGCTCAGCATCGGTTATCCAATCGTGGCTGTCCTTTCTCTGGCTGTACTCAAGGAACGGATCGCTTTGTCGCGCTGGATCGCGATCCTGGTCATCACGATCGGGGTCGCCATTATCTGGAGGAGCGCTTAGGCTACGCCGATGACACACATTTCCCCAACACTACGCGGAGCACATGTAGGGATTCTGGGCGGCGGCATCACGGGCTTGACCACGGCTTTTTATCTTTTGCGGGCCGGCCACCGTGTCACCGTCCTGGAAGCGCGACCGGACCTTGGCGGGCTGGCGACCAGCTTTGACTTTGGTCCATTTTGCTGGGACAAGTTCTACCACTGCATTCTTACTTCGGACACACCGCTCCTTGAACTCATCGATGATCTGGGACTTACGCCGGAGCTGCGCTGGACAGAGACGAAGGTCGGCTTCTACACCAATGGCCGGCTGGAACCGATGACCACGACGCTCGACTTTCTGCGTTTCCCGGCTCTCTCGCTGTGGCAGAAACTTCGTCTGGGCCTGGGCATTCTGTACACGGCGCGCATACAAGACGGCCTGCAGCTGGAGCAGGAGCCCATCGGACCGTGGCTGGTCCGGGTTTTTGGCAGGGCCAACTATCAGAAAATGTGGGAGCCGCTGCTGAAGTGCAAACTTGGGGCGGCCCTTGATCAGACTTCCGCAAGTTTTATTTGGGCCACTATCAAGCGGCTCTACTCCACGCGGGAAAAAAACGCCACCAAGAAAGAATGCCTGGGCTACGTTCGCGGCGGATACCGCGCAGTCTTTGCGCGCCTGGTGGAACGCATTTCAGAAATGGGCGGAAACATTGTCACCGGCCTCTCCGCCGAGAAGATTTGTTCCAACCACTCTGGCGGAATGACGGTGACTGCGGGACAGAAGAAGTTGGATTTCGATTGCCTGATTTCCACCATTCCAAGCAGTGCCTTGGCCAGGGTGGCGGTCGAACTTGATGACGAGTACAGATCAAAGCTGGAGAAAGTCCAGTACATGGGCATGGTGTGCGCAGCGTTGGTCCTGCGGCGCAAGCTCACACCGTACTATTGCACCAATCTGACGGAGGACCTTCCCTTCACCGGCATTATCGAAATGACCAACCTCGTTGCGCCCGAGGAAACGGAAGGGAGGCATCTGGTATATCTGCCGAAATATACGCCACCTGGAGATCCGTTGTTCAATGCACCGGACGAAGACGTGTGGCAGAAATATCATGCCGGATTGTTGCGTGTTGTACCGGACCTGAAGGACAGCGAAATCGAGCGGCGATTCATCTTCCGTGAGCGGTTGGTCCAGCCAATTCCGGTGATCAATTATTCCGCTCTGGTGCCAAACATGCAGACCAATGTAAAAAACCTGTTCCTGGCGAACACCACGCAAATCGTCAATTCAACGCTAAACAACAATGAGATGGTAAAGATCGCGCGGAAGGCGGCGGATCTTGCGGCACAAACCTGGCAATCGCAGAACGACAATCTCCGGCAGGATACCGTCGCGGAGATCGCCCATCTGGGCAGATAAATGTAGTAAGAGGTTTTCTGGTATGAAGTGCAAATCATTGATCTACGTGCTCACACTTACGGCGTTTCTACTCGCCGGCTACGGGACCGGAGTGGCCGAACCGCACATGGCGGCCTTTAAACAGGCGGCTATTGTCACATTTCCCAGGGAGGCTGCTGTTCTATTTTTCAGCGTGCTCAATTCCGTTTCACGGATCACCGAGGAAGCCGGCTTTCTTGTGCTGGGCTGCTGCTGTATCTCGTTGGCCTGGGCGCTGCACCGCAAATCGGTCAGGAGCCGGTGAGAGCAATTGTTTTCTTCAGAAAGTGCCATGCTACCGCAGAGTGAGAATTCGAGCACGTTCGCGAGTCCTGTCGTGGGAACAAGGGCCTTGCACAGCGTGAAGCACATCCTCAGTATCGACCTGGAAGACTATTATCAAGTCGAGGCTTTCGCCGCCAGTGTTTCCCGCGAGGATTGGGACCGTTTTCCTTCCCGCGTCGAATCGAACTGCCGCCGTCTTCTGGATACATTTGACTGGCACGGAGTCAAGGCGACTTTCTTCGTGCTGGGATGGATTGCGCAGCGCTTCCCCGCGCTTGTGCGCGAGGTGCATGAACGCGGCCATGAGCTGGCGTGCCACAGCTACTGGCATAGAAAAGTCAGTTCTCTTACACCAACGGAATTTCGCGAGGACACTCGCGCCGCCCGCGAAGCGATTCAACAGGCTGCCTCGGTTCGCGTCACCGGCTATCGTGCGCCGACCTGGTCAATCACTTCTGAAAGCCTCTGGGCGTTGGACGTCCTGGCCGAAGAGGGGTTTACGTATGACTCCAGTATCTTCCCGATCCAACATGATTTGTACGGAATCCCGGGCGCAAGCAGATATCCCTACTTCCACACGGCGCCACAAGGTGCACGGCTGCTGGAGTTTCCGCCGGCGACCGTAAGAATGGCAGGCAGAAATGTGCCCGCTGCCGGGGGTGGCTGGTTCCGAATATTTCCCCTCTTTTACACCAAATGGGCGTTCTCTCGCTTCGAAAAAGAGAACCGGCCCGCGGTGTTTTACCTGCATCCATGGGAGATTGACCCGCAGCAGCCGCGGATTTCTGCATCGCTCAAGTCACAGCTTCGTCACTATACAAATCTGCAAAGAACACAATCACGATTGGATAACTTGCTCCGCAGTTTTCAATTCCAGACGTTCAAAGAGTATCTGCAAGAAAACCAGCATCCTGGTTCTGCTGTTGCCTCGCCTGCACCGTCTGGCTTGCAAACCGCAACAAGGTAGGAAAAACTGCGGCTTGCTGCGTGAACCTTCCGCTATTTAGCGTGACGCGACTTTGAGATTATTGATGCCGCTTAACATAAAGCCGACGGAACCTGCGGCCTGCGGCATCCACCAGAGCTTTCGCAGAGTGGCGTGATTGCTGCGCATCAATCGTTTACCCAAAAAATCGGTTGCCATAGGCGCTAGCTGGATCACGCCGTAAATGGCGCCGGTTCCGGCAAACGGTTTCATCAATGGATTGAGTTCGCGGCCGCGACCGGATGTGATGGAGTTGCGCGTGGACCAGGCATCGAAGGTGGCTGCGCTGTGCTGTATGGCCGTCATTACGAGCCAGTTCCGGGTGACAAAAGGCACAGGTTCGCGCTTGACCGGCCTCACGGGATGAATTGGTTTGATAACAACCGCGTCCGGCATCGCCAAAATGGGCATCGGGCTCGAAAACTGGGTGAGGTCCGCGAGTACTTGCTTCGTTTCGTCCACGGAAGCGGCGGCAGAAATGGCCGGCATGGAAGTACTCGGCGCGCTTTCCCGAGCAGGAGATGCTGGCAACAGGAGTGCGAGAAACAAACTGGCAGCGATCGTTGTCATAACCCTCTCAAAGGTGCACGTGGCATTCCACTACGTGCGCAAGAATCAAGGTCACTTGGGGAGATAACAAAAAAGGAAACCGGCCAGTAGAATACGCGAAATAGGACATGTACTCAAGGTCAAAATTTGGCAGGTAGCTAGTTGATTAAGTATTTCATATTTTATCTAAATCTATATTATTGAATAGTTTACATGGATTTAGAGCGGACTTGAGATCAGGTCGTGAGGGTCGTGCCTACCATAGTTCCGCTTTGTAGGGAAAAAGACCAGCCAGTGTACGCCCACTCCGATTGTGTGAGCTACGAAGTGCAGGATTTTGCACTTCTATAGAAGTGGCTTACCGCGTGCTCTTCCCGAAGACCGGGAATCCGTTTCTTGGAATCGACGAAGCCATATGTTTTCAATGAAATGCAAGGGATTCAACCCCAGCTCGGAATTACTGGTCTTGCCACTAATTTTGGTAAAGAAGTTGCTTCATCCATTGGAACCGGCGATTTGTCCGAGAGATATTCCCTGACTAATCGGGGCTTGTACGTGTGCAAGTGGTCGGCGCTTCGCCTAACTCAAGTTATCCGATGTTCCAATTTCATAGCTAAGTAAAGGTGGGTATGGTGATGATTTCTCGCAGTTTCAAGGTTCACGGAAGAATTGCAGTTGCTCTCCTGCTTGGTACGATCGTTGCCGGGGCCCAGACCAAGGTCAAATCGAAGGACAACGATGCTCAGAACAGCAAGGTTGCCGCGCTAAAGTCCGATGCCAAATTGGCTGCGGAGTCCTCGAGCCCAAGCGGGACTGACTCTGCGAAACCGGACTCCAGCGTGAGCTCCCCGATCCGGCGAGATTTGTTTTCTGAGTACCGGATTGGCGAGCAGGACCTGCTCACCATCACCGTTTGGCGGGAACCCGAACTTTCCGGCACCGTAATGGTCCGGCCTGACGGGAAAGTCACTTTGCCCTTGCTCAACGATGTCCACGCCAGCGGCTTGACTCCAGACGAACTGAAAGCTTCCCTCACGGAAAAACTGGGCCCATTCGTGAATGCGCCGCAGGTGACGGTTGCGGTGCGGGAAATTAATAGCCGCAAGGTGTTCATCATCGGCCAGGTCGGGCATGAGGGATCGTATCGAATCAATAGCACTACAACAGTGCTTCAGATTATCGCTGAGGCCGGCGGACTGCGTGATTTCGCCAATCGAAAAGGGATTTACGTGTTGCGCAGCCTGAACGGCAGCCAGCAGAGATTGAACTTCAACTATGACAATGTAATCCGCGGGAAGGATTCGCGGGCCAACATCTTATTACGACCGGGCGACACCATTGTGGTGCCCTAAACCCAAACGATCGAGAGGACCGAGGCAATGAAACAATTGATTCATGGAAACGCTGGAAAACTGTTTGCCGTTTTGCTGATGCTGGTCCTGGCAGCTGCGACCGCTCCGGCGCAAGAGGAGTCGGCTCCTTCAGCTCCACCGCCTGCGCGAGACGAGCAGAAGTCTCCGGATGCTGCGAACCAGCGCGCGGACGTTCCGCCATCGAGCGCGGACGAGGGGTTTTCCACTCTCTCCTACGATAAGCCAGCCACTAACCTGGCAACCGGCGCTATCCTCACCACAACCCGGTCTCCGTTCCGCTGGGGGAACCTTTCCGTCTTGTCCGTTGACGCTCTGCAAGTGTATGACAGTAATTATCTATTCCGCAGGGACAATCCCCTGCCTGTGCATGCCGGCGCAATTCGCGGATTGTTGGTTTATGCCGTCAAAACCGGGCATGGAACTTTCAGCTTGCAGTATCGGCCGCAATTCTGGGCGTCCGGAGAAACCAGCCAGTTTGACTACGCAAGCCACATGGTGGATTTCCACACCTTCCGTTACCTCTCGTCCCAGTGGGCCATCAATATTAGCGATCAATTCGCTTCGGTCCCTGACCGCGGACGGCTCGAACAAATCGGTTTCAGTTCTGACTACACCACCAGCACGTCGACCCAGAACCCTTTCCTGGCAACCGGACGGCGCCTTCTGACCAACTCCTTTGGCGTCTCTATCGATCACCGCTTCACCTCGCGCGATCGCATGGAATTCCTCGTGCGACACCAGTACATTCGCCTCTCTGAACCTGACAACGGCACCACAGTTGTACAGGACCCGGCTGCGGTTTTATCAGAGCAGCAGGACATAGGAGGCGAGATCGGATGGACCCATACCTGGCGCCGCGATAACGAACTCGGCATCAAGTATGCGTATGACCGCGAATACTTTCAGGGTTTCGAATCAAGCGCCCAGCTTCATAGTGTCCTTGTAGGCATTTCAAGGCGCTTGCGGCCTTCCTTGCTTTTGCGCATCAGCGGTGGTCCCGCACTCCTTATGCCGGCGAAGCCGGCGGGTGCTGTCTCACCCGGAGATACACGACAGACTTATGAGGCCTCGGCGGCCTTGTTTAAGAAGTTCACCAGGTCTGGTATGACGCTCTCGTACTCACGCACAAACAACTTTACCGGACAAATTAGTGACAATTTGAACGACCGGTATGACGTTTCCTACTCCCAGCATTGGTCACGCCACATTGACACGGTTATCGGCGGGGCTTATATACGCCAAGCCCTGACGGCGCAGACCCTCCAGGGAAAGTCAGCATGGACGGAAGTTGACTATCGACTCAATCGCTCCTGGTCTTTCTACGGGACGTACAGCTATCTGACGCAAGCGGGCGGCCCCCTTCTCTACGGTCCGCGAATGCTGATCACGTCAGGCATCCGCTGGTCGTGGGATGCGGAGCGCGGTGGCGGTTTTGGGAAGTAACTGATAACACTGTTCAGCGCGGTTGTGGATGACCGAGCAGCTCAATCGCGGGATCTGAAGGAAGGCGAGTCCGGCAGCCGGCCTTTGTGAATTCCGTTTTGGCAATGTCCGCAACCGCACTTGAACGGGGAGCGTATATCGCGAACCGTTCAGCCACACACAAGGGACGATAGTCTCTCTCAATCTGCGCCAGGATGCTAGTGCTAAAGATGGTCAGGCCCCGCCATTGTCGGGCGCGATTCCCGCTGAGACCGACGACCGCATAATCAAAACCGCCTCTGTGCAACTCCTGCAGCACGGGTTGAGGCGACCATTGCCCTGCCAATTCCAAATAGTGATTGACTGACGGGTCCAGCAGCTCCGGCTGACTACTGTGAGCGGCCACGTAGGGAATGTCAGACAAAACACGCCGCCCGCGTACGGCCTGCGCAAGCGCTCCGTACCCTGAGGGCCTGACTGACATCACGGTACGCCATGAATCCAGATCAACCAACATGGTTCCAGTCCAAAGCAGCAAGATCACAACCCGCGCGGTCATGGGAGTAGTTGACCAACTTTGCGCCAGATCGGAGACCGCAAAGGGAGCGCAAATGGCGGTCACTATCCATGCCTCCAAAAATGCATTCGTGTTGGCGCCCGGGGCCATGGAAGTGTAAAAGCCGGTCAGCCATGCGAGCACAAAATAGACAGCTATCAGCGGGCGTATGGGAGCGAGCTTCGGATCCATTCGCAATAGACCGAGTGTGCCCAGGCCCAGGACAATGATCTGCCCAGGATGGGTAACGAAATCGGTTTTTACGAGTTGCAGCGCGCCTATTACACTCATCGGCGAGTAACGTGCCAGCAAGATTTCCCGGACGACCGGTTCATGCCGGAGGAACAGGGGCACGAGCACTACGATTCCCACAGCCGCTGCGCCGCCGGCAAAAGTCATGGCAGCGCGAAACTGCCTTTTCGCCAACAGATAAAACAAAACAGCTAGCGGAAGAGCGATCAGGGACTGCTTGAGCAATCCTGCAACACCGCACAAACAGCCGCAGAGGATGAGTCGACGCCAAGCGGCTGGACCGGTCGTCAGGAAATAGAAGGCAGCAAACGTCGCCAGCAGCGCGGGCAGGTCGGGGCGCACGCTTGCATTCCAGGCTTCAAAGTCGATTTGCGCGAGTATCAGCGCTGGCGCCACCAGTGCAATTGCTGATGGCAGTAGCCGACGCACCCACCGATACGCAGCAAATACAAGGAGGACGTAAGCAAGCAAGACGATGATGCGGCCAGCCACGAGCAAACGATCGAAATCAGCTCCGATCATCCGTGCGAGACCAGTCAATCCAGCATAAAACAGAGGACCGTAAGGAGCCGGCGTGTAAGGAGATTGATCCAGGCCGGGATAAATGTGACCGGTGGCTTTGGCCCATAGGGCCGTTTGCACCACGGCGCTCTCGGGAAAAGTGCTGTCCCCGCGAAGAAACAAGTACTGCCCCGCTCGCGTAATCTGGCACAGCCCCGCAATCAATAAAGGAGCAATCAAGAACAGCAGCAGTATATTTTCGGAAGCAGCAAGCCGGCCTAGTTTTTCTCTCATGCCACCCAGAGATTTATCGCAACGTGGGGAGTTGCAACCAGCTCTAATGAAACCGCGCTACCAACACTACCAGCGCATACCCTTTGGTGGCAATTGCAATTTGGCCGTCGTACCTTGGCAAATACTGGGCTCCTGAGAACGCACGTGCCGGACACAAAAAGAACTACTCATTGAGGGGATCCAGAGGGAGCCGCCCGGCTCCTTGTCCCGAGTGTGCAATTTATTGCACATTAAAACTAACTCACCAGTCCAACCTTCCGACGATTTTCCCAAATAGCTAAATTTACTCTTTATTTTTCAATATGTTAGGTGGATCCATGACTTTCCAAGAAGGGGTCCGAATGGCAAAGCACTTGCCCTTACGGAAGATGTCATTCGGTTCTGAAAATCCAAGGGGCTGGGAAATCGATTTGAACCCCTTCAGTTTCAGAATCCTGGTGGCAACAAATTGTTGGATAAATCAAACTTATGAGCGCGAATCAATCCGGTTTTCAACTTGGCCTGCCGGGGCTGGAATATTTGACGTTGACAGGGCTTATGCGGCTTTTGGTACGTCGCAAATGGCTCCTCATTTTATGCACTTTCCTGGCAGGCACGCTGGCCGCGGTTGTAGGACATTTCATCCCCAACAAGTACCGCGCCACCACGGTCATTATGGTCGATCCCAGAAAAGTGCCGGACAACTTTGTCGCCCCTACGGTAGCGTCCGGAATTTCTGACCGTTTGGCCACGCTGCGGCAACGCATCCTGTCTTCGACCAACCTCACCGAGGTAATGGATGAACTCAAGTTGTATCCGGAACTTCGGGGCCGCAAGAGCCCGGAAGAACTGGTGCAGCTCATGTCCAAGGACATTGAGATCCTGGTATCACCGCCAAGCGGGGACCGAGGGGAGGGGACCTTCAGGATCTCTTTCCAGAGCAGCAATGCTGAAGTGGCGGCGGCGGTCACGAACCAGTTGTCTTCGCGTTTTATCGAGGAAAACGTCAAAGCACGCGAAAGTGAAGTGCAGGGGACTTCGCAGTTCATCGACCGGGAACTCGCGGAGGCCAAAAAGGACCTGCAGCAAAAGGAAGACAGAATACGGCAGATCAAGAGCCAATATGTTTCCGACCTGCCGGAATCGCAGGCCATCCACGTACAAGCGCTGAATGCGTTACAACTTGATCTAAGAAGCGAAGAAGATGCGATCAATCGAGCGCAGCAACAGAAGGTCTACTATCAGAGCCAGCTTCTCGCGCAACCTCAGGTGGTCAATCTTGACGGGAACAACGAAAATTCCGGGCTGATTCCGCTGCAGACGCAATTGGCGCAGGCCCAGACGCAGCTTGATGCATTGCGCACTCGCTACGGGCAAGACCATCCGGACGTGGTCAAGAAAACCGTGGAAGTCAAAGAGCTCGAACGTCGCATTCGCGAAACCAAAGACGAAAACTCAGACCGGCATCAGGTCAAAACGCCAGGCAGACAGCGGAATCCGGTATTGGAAAGCCAGATTGCAGGCATCGATGAGGAGATCAAGTCGCATGCGCGGCGTGAGGTCGATATTAAGGCAAAGATCGCCTATCACCAGTCGAAGCTCGAGCGCATCCCGGTGCTGGAACAACAGCTGTCGGCAGTCAATCGTGACTACGAAAACTCGCGCGACCACTATAAGTTGCTGATGGACCGGAAGTTTTCGGCAGACATGTCAACCAGCCTGGAAAACTTTCAAAAGAGCGAGCGCTTCATTGTTCTCGATGCGGCGCAGGTTCCTTCAAGGCCCTACAGCCCGGACCGCCGGGTGATTGATGCGGGCGGACTCGTTACCGGACTGTTGATGGGTTTATTGGTGGTGGTAATACTTGAATTGTTTGACCCGACCATCAAGTCGTCCCGGGAAATCATGGAGATGCTGACCGCGCCGGTGCTGACGGAGGTTCCTGAACTCGTAACCAATCAGGACAGGCGAAATGCACGCCTGCGCAATCTCTTAGGTGCAGCGGGAAGCGCTGCATCCGTGCTCTTGTTTGCCCTGGTGGCATTTTGGGCACGTAACTGAACCAGCAGGCCGCCAGGATTTTCGGGGCAGATGCGGCGACTCGCATGGCCTGCTCATACTGATGGGGATAGAGAGTGTATCCAAATTTGAAAATGGAAATCTGGCTCTCCGGCATGCGGCAAAACCGGCTGGCCCGCGAGCTTGATGTTGATGAAACCGTTTTGAGCAAAGTCATCAACGGGTTTCGCAAGCCTTCGTGCGAGTTGCGTGCCCTGCTGGCGGAGTACTTCAACAAGGACGAAGGCTGGCTGTTTGAGACCGAACCATTCCCTGTGAATCGTGGAACGTTGAGGAATGGAACAGCAGCCGGCGACGCACGCGACAGAAAACCAGCAAGGGGCAAATAGCAGTACCATGAATATCGCCGAGTACAGCAATACAATGCAGGCACAGTGGGACTCCTATGTCCTGCAACACGAACAGGGAACGCTTTTCCACATGACCGCGTGGCAACGGATCATTGCGCGGGCGTTTGGATACAGACCGCATTACCTGGCCGCGACCGAAAACGGCACAATTCGTGGTGTGCTTCCCTTGTTCATGGTTTCGAATCCCATCATGGGTCGTACCCTGATTTCGACTCCGTTTGCCGTCTATGGCGGCATCTGCGCCAGTGACCAAGCGGCATACGACGCACTTCTTGCAGCGGCCTCCAATCTGGCCCATGAACAGAAGGTGGAATACCTTGAGCTACGGTTACGGGAAGGAGGGCCCGCTCCCGGCTTTCAGACCAAGAACTTATATGTGACGTTCCAAACGACCATCGAACCCGATCCTGACCGCTTGCTCAAGGGCCTGCCTCGCGACACGAGATACATGGTCAGAAAAGGCCAGAAGGCGGGGCTGCAGGCCACGCGCGGCAACCATCAGGTGGACATTTTTTACGAGATCTACGCCCAGAGCGTGCGCAACCTGGGCACCCCGGTATTCGCAAAGAAGTTCTTCAGGATCATTCTGGAGGAACTCGGCGACGAGGCTGAAATCAGCGTCGTGTGGCATGGCGAAAGCGCTGTGGCCTCAGTGCTGAGTTTTCGTTTTCGCGACTGGATCCTTCCCTACTACGGCGGATCCACTCTGGCAGGCAGGAACTGCGCGGCCAACAATTTCATGTACTGGGAGTTGTTGGAAAGCGCACGCCAGCGCGGTATCCGCAATTTTGATTTCGGCCGCAGCAAACTGGGGACCGGCTCGTACGATTTCAAGTCCGACTGGAACATGCTGGAGCGTCCACTGCCCTACCAGTTTCATCTCGTGAGACGCCGCGAGATGCCAAATTTCTCCCCGGCAAATCCGCGCTTCAAGCGCGTGACCGAGCTATGGAAGCGAATTCCTTTCCCCGTAACCAAATTCATCGGACCGGCCCTGGTGAAGCTGTTTCCCTGAGGACCAGGAGAAGTCAAACGGCATGAAAATCCTGTATCTGGCACATCGCGTCCCTTACCCACCCAACAAGGGTGACAAAATACGTGCGCTCTGGGAAATCAAGTCGCTCTCTTCTCAACACCAGATTGATCTGCTCTGCTTCTACGATCACGATGAGGACCGCGACTCAATCGAAGCGCTGCGCCAGTATTGCGGGGAGTGTTACGTGGAGCGGCTTTCCTGGTGGCGCAGCCGTTTTCAATCTCTTGTAGCAGCAATGCGGGGAAAACCATTCAGCCTGGCCTACTTTTATTCGCGCACCATGGCGCTCAAAGTGAAGGAATTTCTTGCCGCCCATGACTACGATCTCGTGATTGTTTTCGGTTCGGCGATGGCGTCATATGTCGATGGAGAAGCCGGAATACCCCGTGTGCTCGATATGGTCGATGTGGATTCCGCAAAGTGGGCCGAGTATGCCATCAACGCACCGGGACCACTGCGTTGGCTGTGGCGACAGGAGGCACGCGTGCTGGCCGCCTATGAGAACCACATCGCTACATGTTTTGATCAGACACTGCTTTGCACCGACGCGGAGACAGCAATTCTGAAAAGGGCCGTCCCGCATGCGCGGATTGACGTGCTCCGCCACATGGTCGATACGAACTATTTTGATCCCGACAAGGTCGAACTCTCGGGAGAGATCGCGGCTTTGCGGCCCTATATAGTCTTCGCGGGATCCATGGATTACGCCCCGAACGTGGAGGCGGTGACATGGTTTTATCGCTATGCGTTCCCGGCGATGCGCAGCAAGATCCCGCAGTTGAAGTTTGTGATCGTGGGCCGCAATCCCGCCAAAGCAGTGATGGAACTGGGGAAAGATCCTGCAGTCCACGTAAGCGGCACGGTTCCAGATGTTCGTCCATATTTTCTTGGGGCGGCGGCAACGGTGGCGCCTATGCAACTCGCGCGTGGTGTCCAGAACAAAATTCTCGAATCCATGGCCATGGGCATTCCCGTTGCATCGTCCGCCAAGGCTGCCGTGGCTTTTCCGGATGAGGTGGCGAGTCTCATTCTGGTTGAGGATGATCCGCAATTGCTCGCCGATAAGCTGGTTGAGGTTATAGCAAACGGACCACGGACTCCTCGCGCTGACATCCGCGGCGCTCTGGACTCGGTCTTCGGCGATAACAGGCTAAAGACCCGTCTAGAGGCCTTCGTGCAGAAAGCGGTTCAACGCGCTGTTGACGTTAAAGCGGGAGATCGAGGCAGCAAGCTTGGAAAGAGCCCGGCAAGAATGGGCGTGGGGCCGAGTTTAACCATTCAGTAGAGAACTACGATGCTCAGAGCGCTTGGATTTTACGCATTGGTAGCGGTGGGAGTGCCACTCTCGCTGTTCCAACCCTTTAGCGGGTTGCTGCTCTACCTGTTTTTCGCGCACGGGCATCCGGCGGATTTTGTCTGGCCGGGCTATGTATTCAATTACGGCCTGCTGCTTGTTCCAGCATTGCTGGCGGGATACCTGCTCTTTGAGATGCGCAAGTCGCCCCCGCGTTTTCGCGGGATGATGTTGCTCCTGGCATTCTGGGCCTGGCTTACGGCTGCGGCCATCATGGCCGTCAACACCCACTTGTCGTTCGACATGCTGTCACGGTACAGCAAGATGTTCGTTATCACCTTTCTGATAGCCGCGATGGCCAACTCGGAAATACGCATTCGCCAGGTCCTAACCGTGATTGCGGCCTCGCTGGGGTTCCTTGGAGTCAAGAGTTTTGCCGGCGTGATTATTACTGCCGGCCGGTACCGCATCCAGGGCCCGGGTGGATTGATGACAGAAGAGAATGAGTATGCGCTCGGGATGAACATGGCGATTCCCCTCTTGTACTGGCTCGGTTCGCTCGAAGAGCGCCGCTGGGCGCGAAGGCTCTATCAATTTGCCGCGTTTGCCTGCGCCGTGACCGTAATCTTCACCAGGTCACGCTCCGGCTTTCTTGGACTGG
>JBGPZS010000403.1:0-4263 GCA_041493865.1 Terriglobia bacterium | reverse complement strand
GTTTGCCACCTTGTCATACCCCACCATCTCAGCAACTTTGACGGTGGCGTTATTCAGCGAGTGCGCCAGGGCAAACTGGGCCGTCACCTGGCCGTGGTACTCCTCTTTGTAGTTGCGCGGAGTGTAGACATCGTCGCCGTTGATGAAGGCCGTAGGCGAGTCGTCTACCAGGCTGGCTGGGGTGAAAATTGGCTGCTCATTGGTCACGGCGTTGTTGACCGCTGCCGCATAGACGAATGGCTTGAAGATGGACCCCGTGGGCCGTTTGGCCACAGCGTGGTTCAACTGGCTGAAGCCATAATTGCGTCCGCCAACCAGGGCCAGCACTTCCCCGGTATGAGGATCCAGCGCAACCAGCGCAACCTGCGGGATGGGTCCGGGCATCACCTTGGTCTCAAACTTGTTCTTGCCGACCTTCACCTTCTTGGTGCGCAGCTTGGTTACCTGCGCGTCCACTTCTTTCAGGCCAAGGTCCACGGCCTGCGCCGCTGCCTGCTGCAACGTTGGGTCCAGCGTGGTGTAGATGCGGAAGCCATCAGCGTTCAGGTCTTCTTCGCCGTATTTGCTCACCAGTTGTTCACGGATGAGATCGACGAAGTAAGGCGCGTCACTGGCTTCCACGTTTTGCGGAGCCAGCTTGAGCGGAGTAGCTTTGGCGGTATCAGCCTGGTCGCGCGTGATCGTGCCCGTCTCAACCATGGCTTCCAGAACCAGGTTCCTTCTGTCCTGTGCGCGCTCAGGATGCCGGTAAGGAGAGAGATAGCTGGGTCGCTGCACCAGACCCGCCAGCAAGGCCGCTTCCGGCAGGGTGATGTCTTTCAGGTCCTTACTGAAATAGGCCTGCGCAGCTTCACCGAAACCGGTAATGGTGAATGAGCCGCGCTGCCCCATGTCGACCTGGTTGGCATAAAGCTCAAAAATCTGTTTCTTGGAGAAACGCTGCTCCAGTTCGATGGAAATCAGGATTTCGGTCAGCTTGCGCTTCAGCTTCTTCTCCGGGGAGAGGAAGAAGCCGCGCGCTACCTGCATGGTGATGGTGGACCCGCCCTGACGGTTCCCGCCCTGGCGCAAATCGACCCAGCCTGCCTGCATCAACCGCCAATAGTTCACGCCGCTGTGATGGAAGAAACGGCGGTCCTCAATGGAGGTGACGGCATCCACCATGACCTTGGGAATGTCGTCGTACTTGACCAGACGCCGCTTCGAACGTGCCTGGCCATCAAACAAGCCGGTCACGAGCTGGGGCTCAAGCTCATATGCGGTGAGGTTGTCACCGGCATCGCCCAGCGAGGCGATCTTGTCGACATGGCCGTCTTTGATGCGGACCACCGCGCCTTCAGCGTTATAGTAAGACTCTTCGCCGGGCTTGATCTCAATGGCGTCGCGCATCACCTTGTAAACGCCGAACTTTGACTTACCCTGCTCGCCAGCTTCAGTGTAACCAGCGTGGCGCAAATAGTTGGAGATCTCCCGCGGATCGGCCTTCTGGCCAATGCGGATATCGCGCGGTTGGGCGTAAATCTTGGCCGTATTGGCGAAGATCGGCCCGCTCATGCGCTTGTCGACGATCTTCTGGTACTTGATGTAGTAGTACGAGAACACGCCGAACAGCACGAGTGAAATGATGAGAAAAGCAGCCAGCCCGGCACGGAAAAACGGGTTCTTCAGGCTGCCACGGAAGCCTTTGACGCGAGGAATTTTTATTTTAATGGCCATGTTCCAAGTAGGCGGAGTTCGCCGTCGGTTCTCTCAGACTCATGGCGGGCCAGAGCGTTACCTGCGCTGGTGCTGAGAAGTTTCAGGTCTTCTCTATTATATCCGTTTATTCAGTGAATTGGCGGTAAAGTCCAAATCCACCGGGTGCACAATCATTTCTACGTGAATCCGGTACTTGACGCTGATCCCGAGCATGTTGGCAGTCCGCGTAATTACAATTTGATCTTCTTTCAGCTTGATGTTCTCGTCGCCAGCCTTCAAGATGACGGACCTACGGATGTCATCGTCGGTGGCCGCCGTATAGCTGTTCTTGCGCGCAATGTCATCCAGCGCGTCCTGGAGCTGATAGTTGTTGAAATATGGCGGAATCATGTTCCAGGCAATGTAAAAGCTGCCGACGACAATCAAGATTCCGATTAATCCTTTTACTTTTCCCATAAATCCAGCCGCAAATCCCCTTCAGGACCGCACCAACTGAGTGAAAGTGGTGTCAATGCCGGCGATGTTAGCATCCTGTGATTTGCGTGTCGAGCGGGAAACCACCTCGACACGTCCTTCCGTAACCTTCTTGCCAACATTGATTCGATAAGGGATTCCCACTAGATCGGCGTCCTTAAATTTGGGACCTGCACGTTCATCGCGATCATCCAGCAGCACGCTGAAGCCGGCGTCTTCCAGCTTTTGCGCAATCTCCTCGGACGCCCCCATAATCGCTGCATCCTTCACATTGGTCGCCGTGATGACCACGTCAAACGGGGCAATCGACGGCGGCAGCCAAAAGCCGTCCGCATCATTGTTCTGCTCGATCGCCGCGGTCAAAATCCTCTCCACGCCGATACCATAGCAGCCCATGATCGGCATAACTTCTTTACCATCTTTATCCAGCACCGTTGCGCCCATCGACTTCGAATACTTATTGCCTAGCTTGAAGATGTGTCCAATCTCCATCGCCCTCCCGACCACCAGCGGGCTGGCGCAATTCGGACAGCCTTCACCCGCGGCCACGTTGCGCAGGTCCACCCATTCCGTGGGATGGAAGTCGCGCAGCGGCGTCACGTTCTTCAGGTGATAATTCTCTTTGTTCGCGCCCGTGATCAGGTTCTTACGGCCTTTCAGCGCGGTGTCTGCCAGCATCAGCGGCAGCGCTTCCAGGATGATCGCCTGCGTCACGCTACCCAGCTGTTGCGCACCCGCAGCCAGTGCCGGGACTTTCACCGGCCCCAGGTACCCGGCAGGCGACATGAATACCCGCTGAATCTCTTCTTCATGCATCGGCCTGAACTCTTTGCCGTCCAGCGCCGTAACCAGTTTGGCTTCGTTCAGCGAATGGTCGCCACGCAGCAGCACGATCACCGGCCGTGTCTTCTGCTGCCCCGGATGCTTCTTGTCCGGCTCAACCTGCATCAGCGCCAGCGTCTTGATCTTTTGCGTCGGGGAAACGCCCAGAAATTTTGCGACCTCTTCAATCGTCTTCATCCCCGGCGTGTGTACTTCTTCAGGACTGCCATCGCCCGGCAAGTCTTCCGCAGTCGCCAGTTGCGAAGTGGCTTTTTCCAGGTTGGCGGCATAACCGCATTTTTCGCAGCTCGCCACCATGTCTTCTCCGGCATCCGTCATGCACATGAATTCATGCGACAGCGACCCGCCCATCGCGCCCGAGTGCGCCTCCACCACCGCATACTTCAGTCCGCAGCGATCAAAGATCCGCCGGTAAACGTCATAATGCTTCTGGTAGCTCACGTCCAACCCGGCCTGGTCGATATCGAACGAGTACGAGTCCTTCATCGTGAACTGCCGCACCCTGATCAGTCCCGACTTCGGCCGCGCCTCGTCTCTGAACTTGTTCTGTATCTGGTACCAGATCTGCGGCAGCTGCTTGTAACTCCTCAGCTCTTTGCGCGCGATATCGGTCATGATCTCTTCATGCGTCATGCCCAGACACAGGTCGGCGCCCTTGCGGTCTTTCAGGCGAAACATGTTGTCGCCCATGCCCTGCCAGCGTCCGCTCTGCTCCCAAACTTCGCGCGGATGGATCGCCGGCAGCAGAAACTCCTGGCCAATCCTGTTCATCTCGTCGCGGACAACGTCAATAATGCGCAATATCGACCGCTGTCCCAGGAACAGATAGGAGTAGATCCCGGCGCCAAGCTGGCGTATGTACCCCGACCGGACCAGAAACTTGTGGCTGGCAACCTCGGCGTCCGCCGGGGCCTCGCGTAACGTGGGAATAAACAGTTGTGACCAACGATGCATGGATTGTTGAAGGACCTTTCCTGTATCGGCGACGCACAGTGCCGCCGATTTCACTGTTGGGTGAATTGTTTATTGTAACAAGTCGTAGTGGAGCGCAGCCGCCCTGGGCTGCGGCGCGGGCTGCAGAGCATTGGCTCTTGGCTGTTGTGCCCCTTGGGTTTGTCGTCCGAGGATGGCGATTTCGACAGTGGACGGTGATACTTCGCATTACTTGCGTCACTTTCTCTCCCGCACCAATTCAGCCAACTCAAGCTACAATGTGTGGAAAAGAGGTGTATGCCGCTCATGAGCACT
>JBGPZS010000122.1:0-9415 GCA_041493865.1 Terriglobia bacterium | reverse complement strand
GATCAACATCACCAACAAGACCGCGCTCTACAACTTCCTCTCCACCTTCAGCGGAACCCACTTTGTTACACCGCGTTCGTATTCGGCGCAACTGGGCTTCCACTTCTAATTCTGGTCCCCACGCCGGGGCGGGACCTTTCAGTCTGCTCCGGCGTAGGGGACGTTACCTTGAGTCATGAACAGGATCCGTGGCAGCACCATCGGGGACGAAGTGGGCCCATGGCCTTCCGGCCAAGAGATTTGCGGCCGCGATTCAGCTACAATTTTCTTGTGGTATCCCAGGCCAGCTCCGATGTAATTCAGGCGTTTGCCGCGCTGGTGAGCTCGGAAATCGAAGACGAACGGGTTGATCTGCTGCGGGCGGCGCTTACCTTCGCCCGGATTGAAGATCCGCAGCTTGATCTGGAACATTACGCGCATCGGGTGGAAGAATTGGCCCGGCGCGTGGCGGCAAAGATCCAGGACCTGGACGAACCCACCCAGGTGATTGCGGCGCTGAATGAGGTGCTCTTTCAGGAAGAGATGTTCCGCGGCAACACTGTGGATTATTACAGCCCGCGCAACTCGTTTCTCCATGATGTGCTGGACCGCCGCCTCGGCATCCCCATTACGCTGGCGCTGGTTTATATGGAAGTGGCCCGGCGCGTGGGCTTTCCGCTGTTCGGCGTGGGCATGCCCGGACATTTTCTGCTCAAGCACTATGACGTGGACGGCCGCTCCATCCTGATTGACGCTTTTGAACGCGGCCTGGTGGTCACGGAAGAAGATTGCCGGCAAAAGCTGAACACCATTTACTCCGGCCAGGTGGCGTTGCAGCCGGAATTCCTTCTCCCCGTGACGCGGCGGCAGATGCTCACCCGCATGCTCAACAACCTGCGTTCCATCTATCTTTCCCAGCGCGATTTCCGCCGTGCCGTGCAGGTGGTGGACCTCATTTTGGTCATCTATCCCCGCTCGCCGGAAGACGTGAAGCAGCGGGCCGTGCTGCGCTATAACCTTGACGATTACCGCGGAGCTCTCAGCGATTTTGACGAGTACGTGAAGATGTCCCCTGATGCCTCTGACGCAGAAGAGATCAGGCAGACCGCTCTGTCACTGCGGCGATCTATGGCGATGATGAACTGAGGTTTCAAGAATCAACCTCAGGTGGGTCTATCCACCCGTAAATATGTATCGATTCCAAATAGATTCCATCAGGTATCTCATCGTTGAAAAATCGAGCACTTGTTTCGGCCATCCGCATGCTTAAAGATCTGCATTCTGGATTTGATTTTCCCATTAGGGGACTCAGCCTCAAATGAGGCTTCAGCCCAGATTGTCCGTTCCAGTGGACGCCTGGAGCCCAATCACTTTTGAAATCCCAAAACCTGGTTCCTGTTGGTATGGTACTTCACAGACAAGGAATGCCTGTGCCTTTAAAAAGAACGAATAATTTCTTTCAGAACCTCAAGGACATCGTAACTATAGGGTTCCCTCGCTGCGCTCGGGATAAAAACAAGGAATTATTTTGGCTGCGGATTTTGCTCGTTTCCACCGTCGGGAGGATTCATGGTGGCAAGCTGGCTGATGAGTTTCTGTTCCTGATCAGAAAAAGTACTGTGGAAGCGATCTGATTCCAGTATTTGCTTGCGTTCCTCGGGCGGCATCTGGCGCAGGTAGCGCACGGCCTTGTGGACGGCCACCTGGCGCTCCGGGGGCAGGCCCTTGAGTTGCTGGCTGGCGTCGTGCAGTTGCTGCTGCTGCTGTGGTGTGAGTTTGTCCAGGAACTCCAGGTTCTGGGCCATCCACTCGCGCTTCTCCGGCGGCAGGCTGTTGAATTTTTTCAGCCGCTCACGCAATGCGGCCTGCCTCTGCGGTGGGAGCTTTTTGAACCCAGGCTCGCTTTCCAGGAGTTTGAGCTGCTGGTCGAGCGGAAGGTCTTTGTGGGCCCTGAACCAGTCGCCCATTTTGCCCCTGCCTTTTTGGCCGGGCCGATTGGCGTTATTGGGATTTTTCTGGGCGGGGGTGGCCTGCAAAAACGCGACGGGAGCATTTCTGGCGCTGCCTGGGTTCACGCGCGAGGGCACGTTCAGGGTCATGAACCCCGATAACACGAAGACTGAAACTACCTTGGCCCCGATCAGCATTGCTCCCCCGAGCACAAAGATTACGGAAGAAAGATTACGGCTCCGCTACATCGTCCGACGGACCGCCCGTCAGTTCGTTGACCAGATCTGTATCGATCAAGAGGTCGTGGTTCTTGTCCAGGGACTCGATATCAGCCACGGCAGTGCCGGCTGGCGGTGGTCCTCCATTATTGTCCGGCGGAGGCGTAACCAGGCGAGCCACCACCACTCCCGCCGCCAGCATCGTTACCAGCGAAGCAGCCAACACGGGCCGGCGCAGCCAGCCAAACATAGTAGCAGGCGCCTTCTCCCGTTCTTCCTTCACGTGCGCCCGCAGGCGGGTAAGAAAGTAAGGAGAAGGCTCCGGATCCTCCCACTCATCCAGCAACGCCACGGTCTTGCGCATGGAAGCAAGCTCTTCCGTGCAGGCGCTGCACTGGCTGAGGTGAGCCTTCACCTGCGGGTCGGCCGGACCGTCGGTGAGAAGCTCGATCAAATTTTCCCGAACATCATTGCAGTTCATACAAATTCCTTGAGCCGGTCGCGCAGCACTTCATAGGCGCGGAACAGCAGAGACTTAGTGGCGGATTCGCTCAGCTTGAGCACTTCCGCGATTTCCCGATAATCCATCCCCTGATATTTATGCATTAAAACGGCGGCGCGCTGTTTTTCCGGCAGCGCCATTACATGTTTCTTGATGGCCTGGAGCCGCTCCCGGCGGAGAATGTTTTGTTCCACATTCAGCGTGGGATCGGCAACGTCCAGGGTCGTGCCGGACTCTTCATCCGGCTCGTCCAGGCTGACTACTTTACCGCTGCGCTCGACCTTATGGTCGCGCGCATGGTTCACCGCCAGGTTGGTGGCGATGCGATAGAGCCAGGTCGTGAACTTGGCTTCCGCCGCATACGTCTTGCGTGAGCGGTAAACGCGCAGAAAAACTTCCTGCGCCAGCTCTTCCGCCAGCGCCTGGTTGCGGCACATGCGGTACATGAAAGCGATCATGGGCCGGTGATACTTGGTTACGAGATATTCGTAAGCCGCGTCATCATCGGTGCCGGCGCGGAGCATGACCTCCGCATCGCTTAACGAATCATAAGGAACGTGGCTTGCTGCCATCTCCGCAACACCCTGCATCCTGCCGGTAGCTGTGGGCATGAACAACCCCGATTTTAAGGCCACGCTGCTCACACTCCCTTAAACCCCTTGGCCACCAAAAAGTTGCGGGGTTTTGGGAGGGCCGGCAGGGCCCCGCCAAAGAGTCTATTCTATGCTTTGGCTTTCGCGCATCTGAAAGTTTTGCGGCCTGGATGATGCCGGACGGCGGGAAAGCCTTCTGTTAGAATAAGTTTACCCCGAATGCAGCAGGACGCAAGCGCAGTGGGCGCTTAACTCAGCGGTAGAGTGCCATCTTCACACGGTGGAAGTCATAGGTTCGAATCCTATAGCGCCCACCACTCTCTCCGGTTCCCAAGCCTCTGCACTTATATGGAACTTTGGAGGGTGGAAATTTACAAGTTTTTGGTTGCGCAAGCGCTCGTTCGTGGTAACATCACGGTGTCTTCAGTAGCCGCCCGTTCCGGTGCGACGTTTCGCGCAAACAGACTTTAGACTAAAGCGCTGATACAACGAAGATTTTCCGAAACTTAGCCGGCCGATCTCCGACCAGACCGTAAGGAATTTGCTCATATCAGGTCGCCACGTATGGAGGTCCGGCAGATAGACAAAGCTCACAGGTATTACGAATGAATGAAGGATTGAACCAGCCGCAACCACCGCGCAATCGCAAGTCGCGGCGACGCAGACGTAATTTTGGCTCTCAAAACCCGGGCCAGAACGGCCCCAGCAATCAAGGACGCCCGGGCGGGCAGAACCGCCGGAGCGGCAGCAATCGCGGCCAGCAGCGCCGCGGCGGCGGCGGGTCAGCTTTTGTGGGGCCCATGGACCACAGCTATCGCAATCAGGGCAACGGCTCCGGCGGGCAGGGATCGCGCTTCCACAATGGCGCCCAGGCCACGCCCAACATGGAGCCGCTGACTCAGCGCCAGGACGCCCCCACGCGCATCTTTGCGTTTGTCGATGACCTCTTCTTTGTCGCCAAGATCCAGGAAATCTCACGCAAACTGAACGTGAAAGTGGAGTTCGTCAAGACCGACAAAGAGATCACCGAAAAGACCGAAAACTCTGAAGAAAAACCCTCGCTGATCATCGTGGACTTGAACAGCAACAGCATCAAGCCTCTTCCCGTGATCACCAAGATGCGTTCAAAATACAAGAAGAACACGTCCATCGTCGGCTTTGTCTCCCACGTGCAAGGAGACCTTAAAGTCAAGGCCCAGGAAGCCGGATGTGACGTGGTCATGCCGCGCTCGGCCTTCTCGCAGAACCTTGTCAGTATTCTCCGCCGCCACGGCGCGGAGGACGAGGTTGAAGACAATTTCAATCGCGCTTAGGTCGCCGCAGATTGGGGCGGCTGAACGCCAAACCGCCGCAATACCCGCGTATCTGACTTGAAGGCCGCGTCTCTCGGGTCATTTGATGTCGCAAGTGATCCATGCTTCCGCCAATGGATCGCGCACCTGAAACCCTGTCTCAAGAATTCGCGTTCATTCGCGGCTGACTTTTTTCTGTCACCGCCTATCTGCGTCAATCAGCGGCAATATTTTTGCCGTTTCCTTGCAACTGAGCAGTAGTGCTGAACGTCCAATGATTCATAGGCAGCCAACTATGTCTCTTACCCGCGCATATGAGGAGCACGAAGTCCCGCCTGAAATTCGCCGGATGTATGCAAGCATCCGCGCTGGATTTGATCTGCCGTTTGTACCCACAATTTTCAAGCTCGCAGCCGGAATGCCGCAATACCTGAAAGTGGTGTGGAAAGACCTGGAGAGCGTAGTGTGTTCACGGGAGTTCGAGGCGGCCTCCAGAGCGCTGCATGAGACCGCGCATTCCACGGCAGTCAGCGGCGGCTGGACATTTTCCGATCAGCCCGCCGTTCTCGCCGCGGATAAATTCTCCAACGACGATATTCGCTTGATTGGCGGCATTGTTGGGCTGTTTGCGCGGGCCGCGGCACAAGTGGGCCTGTTCGCGCGATTGATGCAGCGCGGTTACTCCGGCGGCCAGAAAGGAAGAGTCACCAGCTCAAGACAGGTCTCCGCGCTGGCCCAGATGGTGCGCGTGCACATTCCCAACGAACGTGAAGCGGGATTGCGCGTCTGGCTGATCTATTCCGACATCAAGAAGACCACCCGCGCAAAGAACGTGCTGGGCGTTTATCGTGCGCTGTCGCCCTTTCCCAGTTACCTGGCTTCTGCCTGGCTGGACAGCAAGCGCCTGTTGGCCGACCCTTCATTTGTCAGCGCCCATGAAGACCTGAATCGCCGTGCCCGCGCGTTGCTGACCGGCTTGCCGGTAAAGGACCACCGCAGCGCGTTGAAAGACCTCAATCCGGTACAGTGGCAAGAGATCGAAGAAACTGTTGACGGCTTTGCCCGTCTGCTGCCGCCGTTCGTTCTGCTGACGTCGGTGTGGCAGCGCTCATTCCCCAGCGCGCCCAGGCTGATTGGGGCAGCGTAGTTTTGTCAGAAAAAGCTTACCCCGGCGGCCAACTCATCTTTCTTCCACCCAGCAAGTGCAGGTGCAGATGGAAGACCGTCTGCCCTGCGTCCGGGCCGACGTTGTAGACCGTGCGATACCCGTGTTCCAGCTTGCGTTCGCGTGCAATCTTCGCCGCCACGATCTGGCAGTAGCCGATCAATGCGGCATCGTCTTCCGTCGCCTGGTCAATGCCGGCGATATGCTTCTTCGGAATAATCAGAACGTGCGTTGGCGCCTGCGGCTTGATGTCTTCAAAGACGAAGGTCTTCTCGTCTTCGTAAATTTTCTTGGCGGGAATTGAGCCGGCGATGATCTTGCAGAAAAGACAGTCGGTCATAATGAAAGATGTTAACAAAATTATGAAGCATGAATACGTGGCCATCGGGAGCGACCTTCAAGTAGCGCGTGGCTCAATCCAGCCTCACCAGATACACGCCCGCGTCGGTCTGCGTTTCGCGCATCACTTCCTGGGCGCGCTTCTTGTCGTCTTCAGCCACGCGCACGCGGATCCAATCTCCACCCGCGGGACTGCTGAATTGCAGCACTTTCGCGGTGCTGTAGCGGCGGGCAATTTTTTCTTTCAACTTCGCTGCATCGCGCGAATCCTGGAACGCGCCGATCTGTACGCACCAGCGGCCGCCTTCTTTGATGGGCGCAGGAGTTTCCAGCACTTCAATCCGCACCAGCGCCGTGCCGTGCTGGTAAACGCTCAGCTTGCGCGCGGCCGCGCGAGAGAGGTCAATCACGCGGTCGCCCACGAACGGCCCGCGGTCCGTAATGCGCAGCAGCACTGAGTCGCCGGTCTTCACGTCAGTCACGCGCGCTATCGTGTTCAGCGGCAGCGTGCGGTGCGCCGCTGTCATGGCGTTCATGTCATATGGCTGGCCGTTCGCCGCGTTGCGCTTCTGAAATCCAGGTCCATACCAGCTTGCATAACCCACTTCGGTGTAGAGGACCTTTGCATTCTTGGGGAGAATGATCTCCGCGTCAGGCCGCACACTTGGCAGCGAAGGTACAGTTGCCGGAGCAGGTGCCGGAACGGGTGTCGGTGTGGGCAGACGCGCCGGAGGTATCGATGCGGAAGCCGTCGGCGGAGGCGCAGGCATCTTCGGCGGCGGTTCACGATGGCCCGCGCATCCCGCCAGCAACAACAAAAAGCAAAACAGCGCCGCTAGCTGGTGCGATTTTTGTCCATGTACTCGGCCAGCTTGTTGAGTTGTTCCGCGGCCACGCGTAACGCGTTCGTTGAATGCGTGCGGATCGCCGGCACAACTTCGTTGTTCAGATATGTGATGACCTTCTCTTTTTCCCGCTCGAACTTTTCCGCTGCTTCGCCGAACTCCGTGTCCAGCTTGCGTCCAAAATTCTCGAATCGCGGTTTTGTCTTGGGATCGTCTTGTGTACTCATGGCTCTGTTTTACCATCGCAACCGAACGGTGGCCAGCTGAGATTCTGGATTTGCGCCCCGCCTCCGGTCCATTCTCATCAACCTTACCTGCAAAGGGTGCGCTGTCTCAGTACCTTAGATGATACCTGCCTGTCCGGCAAACGATGGTTTTTCGTACACTGCCCTGCGACAAAAAAATGTCTGTCCGGCGGCCAGGTGTTCTACTTTGCAAGGACTTATGTGATGCAGGCAGTTGGGGTCTTTAAATCGGTTTTCGGAGCTTCCAGGATGCGGACGCCGTTTGTCCCTGCTTACGAACAGAATCGCGCGCCAAACTTGACTCGCGTCTCCGGCCAGTTACTCAGGGTGCGACGCACTACCCGGGCCAGGCGCGTGCTCGACTTCACCTGTGGCGTGTCAATGTTTTGAAAGGTGATCTGCACTCGATCATCAACTTCCAGCAGCCGGTCGGAGGTAAACAGCAAACCCGATGCGCTCATATTGATAGCTTCACCAGGCGCCCAGTCTTCCTGGCCTTCCAGCCGGTAGCGCAGCGGGATATGCAGTTCGTGGCGTGCAGCACGGCCACTCTTGTTTCGAGGCTCTTCCACCGCGCTTGGGTCTACCTTTTCCATGTCTTCTCCGTCGACCATTTCTCTTACTGAGGTCATCCAGCCGCACAATTGAACGCCAGATTCCCTTCCGGAAAAACCCGTAGTCTAAGGTGCAAAGATTTTCCGCCGACCCGCCCACGCTGTCAAGCAGAGACTCTCTCTGTTAGCGTTTTTAATTTTTTTATAAGTTGAAACGATTTTCCCATTTTAGTCACACTGCTGTGCAAATCTCGTCAACTACTCTTTTCGAAACTTGCATCGTTATGAGTGCAAGCTAGTTAGTCCGCGTGTGAAACTACTTGCGCACTATCGGCTTACGGACCATAAGTAAAGTCTTATGCTCTCTGCAACTAAACAAAACGGTCTCGTTCCTCATTCTCCGGTGTTGATTCGCGCGACCCAGCACTGTTTATGTGAACCCAAATGCCACGTGCATTCCGTCCCCATTCGTGCATTCCTTGTAATACCAGATTCTGCCTCGAATCCTTCGAACTCTGCTTGAATCGATACTCACTGACAATCCAGGATTTCGCCAACCCGTTGCGTTCTTCAAACCGCGGGCTCAGCGCAGCCGTTGAAAAACCAAAACTAAAATCGTTACCTTGATTCGAATGTCGCCTCATCAGCACCTATTCCAGGGGATTCTCTATCCCTGTTATCAATGGGTTACCTGTTGACTTCCGTTTTACCTCCAGTTGAGTCCGCGTGCATTGCCAGTTGATCGCGCACCGGCGCAGAGTTCGCTCATAGCAAGCGGCTGGTTCGAGCGGGGCTCGCGGAAAAGCGCATTCGGTTGGCTCTTTCCAAAGCTTTTCCGCACCCCTCTCGAAAAGCAATCGGCAATCGGAGGTGAAATTTATGCAACTGACTCAATCGGTCATGCAACCATCGCACAACCCCAACTTTCGCGAAGCCCGCCGGATCCAACAAAGCTTCCTCGCCAACCTGGAAAAGCGGACCCTGATCTGGCTGGCCGCCCGCACGCCCGCCTGGATCAACTCTGACCATCTCACCGTGCTCGGTCTGCTCTCCATGGCCGGCGCGGGCGCGGCTTACTGGTGGTCCGCCACAAACCCCCTCGGGCTGTTGTTGGTCATCGTCTGCTTGGCCCTCAACTGGCTGGGCGACTCGCTGGATGGCACTCTGGCCCGCTTTCGTGACCACTCGCGTCCGCGCTACGGCTTTTACGTTGACCACGTCGTCGACGCCTTCAGCGCCTTCTTCCTCCTCGGGGGCCTCGGCCTCTCCGGATACATGGCGCCTGTAGTCGCTCTCGGCCTGCTCGTTGCCTATCTCATGCTTTCCGTTGAGATCTACCTCGCCACCTATGCTCTGGGCGACTTCAAAATCTCCTACTTCAAAATGGGCCCCACCGAACTGCGCGTGCTCCTTGCGATTGGCAGCCTGGTCCTCTTCTTCTGGAAATCGACCGTGCATCTCTTCGGCCGCGCCCATCGGCTCTTTGACGTCGCCGGCACCCTCGGCATCTCCGGCATGCTGCTCATCATGGTGATCTCTGCTATCCACAACACCGTGCGGCTCTATCGCCAGGAGCCGATCCCCGTCGGCAAACCGCTGCCCAACGCGAAGCAGGCTCCTTTGCCGTTCTCTGCCTCTCAGCGTCTCCGCGGTGAGTCGCCTCTGTGATCTCTGTGTCCTCTGTGGTAAAGGGTGTTGGGGCTGAGATTTCCGATCACTTCGATGTCGGCGAT
>JBGPZS010000426.1:0-4053 GCA_041493865.1 Terriglobia bacterium | reverse complement strand
TATGGAATCGGTCAAATGGCGCCCGGATGGCCCACCACGCTGACAGAGAGCATTCACAACGGCGAAGTGGTCATCCCTCCGGACCACTACTTTGCCATGGGCGATAACCGTGACAATAGCCTGGACAGCCGTTACTGGGGCTTTGTTCCCAGGGAAAACATCATCGGGCGTCCGCTGATCATTTTCTGGTCCTTCGATGTGCCGGAAGAAACCGCGGAGCCAAAGCCGTTTGTGGACCGCATCGCGTCCTTTCTGCATACGACCGTACACTTTTTTGGCCTGACACGATGGAACCGGGTATTCCGGCTGGTGCATTGATCGTGGCGTTCACGCGAAAAAAAATCGCTGCTGTTGTGCTGGTGGTCCTGGCGCTGTGCATCTTTTTGCCTCCCAACATCAATGGCGCCCGTTTCAGCAAGCGGCTGGCCTCCACGCTGAGCGCGGCGCTGGGAAGGGAAGTGAAGATCGGCTCGGTAAAGTACCGGCTGTTCCCGCGTCCTGGATTTGATCTCTACGATTTTCAGGTGATGGACGATCCCGCGTTCAGCGCGGAGCCCTTGCTGCTTTGCGGCAAGGTCACCGCGAACCTGCGCCTGACCTCCTTGTGGCAAGGACGCCTGGAAATCGCCAATCTCAAGCTGACCGACGATGTTGCTCCGCCCAGCCTGAACCTGGTGTATGCCGGCGATCATTGGAACCTGGAGTCGCTGTTGTTGCGGGTGGAGCAGGTGCCCACGGCGCCCACGGCAAAGCGCAGCGCGGAGCAGCGCTCCCGCTTTCCTTACATTGAAGCCAGCTCCGGCCGGATCAATCTGAAAATCGGCCCGGAGAAAAAACCGTACGCTCTCACTAACACTGATTTCGCATTCTGGCTGGCCGCAGAGGACACATGGCACATCCGGCTCGAAGGTCATCCTGTCCGCACGGACATGAACCTGAACGATACCGGCACCGTGCGTCTGGAAGGGGACGTAAAACGCTCAACCACGTTACGTGACATGCCGGTGAAGCTGCAGGTTTCATGGGAAAAGGCGCAACTAGGACAATTCTCAGGACTTGTGCTGGGGCAGGACAAAGGCTGGCGCGGCGCGCTGGATGCGAACGCGCTGATTACCGGACCGCTTGCCGATCTGAAGATCACCGCTACCACTGACCTGAATAATTTCCGCCGGTTCGATGTCAATCGTGATGTGATGCCGCCAGTGCGGACCCGCTGCCTGGGCGACTACACGAAGGGCATTCTGGGGCTGAAATGCGACACGCCATTTGGAACGGGCGGCCTTTTGATCACTGCCCACTTCACGCCCAGCGCGCGGAGCTACGACTTGTCCCTGGTGGCGAACCGCGTACCTCTGTCACTGCTGGCGGCGCTTGCGCGCCAGGCGCGCCGCACGCTACCCGATGATTTCACGGCCACGGGCGATCTCAACGCTGCGTTCGGCTTCCACTCTCGCGCGGGAGTGCATGACTATCATGGAACGGGCATGACCACGCCTTTTCTGCTGCAATCATCGGCTGGAGACAAACCTTTCGCGGTAAGCGCAGTGAGATTCCATATTGGCGCCGGCGACACGCCTGGCGTTTTGGTGGTGAAGAAAAAGAAATCGAGCGTGCCGAGCCTGCCAACTCCCCCGACTCCGCCTGCTCCGCCCAGTGCCGCCTTTGAGCCGGCCTCTCTTACGATTGACGCTTTCTCCGTTCAGATGGGGACTTCAACAACGCTTGAAGTTCAGGGAAGCATGGATGGCAGCGGCTACTTTGTCAGCGCCAAGGGCATGGTGCCCATGGAACGGCTCCTGGCTTTCGGCCGCGTCACGGGCTTTCGTTCCCAGATCGCGAATGCCACTGCCTCAGCGCAGGTCGACTTCAGCGTTAGCGGTCCCTGGGCCAACTTTGCTTCTCCCAAACTTCACGGAACAGCGCACCTGCAAAACCTGGCCGCCTGGATTCCCGGTTTGAAAGACCGCCTGGTTTTCTCCGAAGCTGACGCGCAACTCACTGACACGGCTCTGGCGCTCAACCACGTGAACGGCCAGTTCGAACATAGCCCAATCGCTTTTACCGGCTCGATCAGCAGCCCGCTCAATTGCACCGGGGATGCTCCTTGCCCGCTCCAATTTGACCTGCACCTGGACTCGCTGGCGGTGCCGGACGTGGCCGGCCTTCTGGGCTTCACGGACAAAGGCTGGAGTCTTCCATTTCTTTCCGGCTCGGAGAACAAGTTGCCGGACTTTCGCGCCGAAGGAACTCTTTCCGTCGGCGAGCTGAAGATAGCCGATGTGCCTCTGGAGAAATTCGCCGCACACGTGGAGGTGGGAGACCACACCCTGGTGGTAAACCGGATGGCAGCGAAGGTCGGTGGCGGATCGGCGCAAGGCGAGTGGAAGATTGACTGGAGTGGAAACCAGCCGCGCTACACGGGAACGGGGTCGATCGAGGGCGTTGCCATGGACCGCGTGGGTCCGCCCGATACGGTTGCCGGACAACTGGCGCAGTGGGTTTCCGGCAAGGCCCAGGTCAATTATTCAGCCCATTTTGAAGGCAAGAACCCGCAGGAAATGTTCTCCAGCGCCGGAGGCCGGGCGGAGTTCCAGGTGAGCAACGGTAGTTCACGGATACTCGCGCTGGAGGCAGGCCGGCCATTGAGATTCAATGGTCTGCAGGGCGCTCTGGAGGTCGAGAAGCAATCTTTAAAAGTATTGCCAAGCAAATTTAAAGCAGAGAACCGCATCTATCTTATGAGCGGGACGATATCCCTGGCGAACAAGCAGGCGAAACTTAAGGTGAGCACCAGCGGCACCCAGTGGGAGATCACTGGCGCGCTGGAGAAACCCCAAATTACGCCGCAACCGCTGACGGCCCAGGCGGCTCCCGCGCGGACCAAATGATCTCTCGCATTGTCTTAACTTTATTGCTGGTTGCCAGCGTTGCCTTTATTCTCGAACGAGGACCCACCTCCGCGCAGCAGCCGCCATCCGCGGCACAGGCATCTTCTCCGCCGGCAGGCCCAGGACATCGCCTTGCCGAAAGCATGCAGGCCAAGCTGGACCACATTCGGGAGAATGGGCAACGAGCGCATCCGGACCAGGCGCCCACTGTGATGACCGAAGAAGAGGTCAACGACTACATCTCTTCAGGCCGCATCGTGCTGCCACAGGGTGTAAAGAAGCTCAAGCTGGAAGGGCGTACGGGTGTGGTGACGGCTTTCCTTAATGTTGATTTTGATGAGATTCGCGCGGGACAGAAATCAGCCAACCCCATGCTCTCAATCTTCAGCGGCCGGCACGACGTGCGGGTTGAGGCGAACGCCTCCGGCAACGGCGGCGAGGGAAAAGTCAGCGTGCGCGACGTAAGCATTGACGGCTTCAGCGTCCCGCGCATGGCGCTGGAATACTTTGTCAGCAAGTACATCACTCCGAAATACCCCAACGTTGGGATTGACTCAGAATTCAAACTGCCGGACAAAGTTGACCTTGCCACCGTGGGATACCACAAATTGACGGTCACACAGAAATAAACGCCCGTGCCTCCGCGGCAGAACTCCGTTAGAATAACCTCCTATGCTAAAGCACATCGCTTGGAATGATGTTGAACTGGAAAAGCTGAATCCGCTGCTCGACCGCCAGATGATTACCGGTGAAAACCTGATGCTGACGCGGGTCCTGCTGAAGAAGGGCTGCGTGGTCCCCGAGCACAGCCACCATAACGAGCAGCTCACCTATATCGTGGAGGGTGCGCTCAAGTTCTGGATTGACGGCAAGGAGATCGTGGTCCGCGCCGGCGAGGTGCTCTGCATTCCGCCTCACATGCCGCACAAGGCTGAAGCCATTGAGGACACGGTGGACATGGACGTCTTCTATCCGCCGCGCCAGGACTGGCTTAATAAATCTGACGCTTATCTGCGCAACGCTGAGCCGGCCGCAAGCCGCTAGGCGCTCGTCCGTCGATTTAACTGTGATTGCTCACAAAAAGCCGGCGAATGTTTCTCGCCAGCCTTTGTTTTATGGAGCTACTGAATTATGGTGTGACGGTCAATGTTCCATTCGTTGCCGT
>JBGPZS010000150.1:0-8362 GCA_041493865.1 Terriglobia bacterium | reverse complement strand
GATTCTGGTGCAGCTGCCTGGCGTGGATGATCCGGGGCGTGTCAAGGAGATCATTCAGTCCACCGCGCGCCTGGAACTGAGGGAATCGCGCGGCGTGTATGCCAGTGAAGAAGAGGCCATGCGCGCGCACAACAACGTTCTGCCGCCGAACACGGTGCTGCTGCGCGGCAAGGAGAAGAAGGGCGCCGCCGATCTCGTGTACCTGGTTTCGAAGTCTTCCGTGGTGAGCGGGACGGACATCAAAGATGCGCGCGAGGGAACAAAATCCGACACCGGTGAACCCATCATCAACTTCTATTTGAATCCGGACCCCGCCAAGAAATTCGGCGAGTTTACTGAGGCGCATAAAAAAGGCGGACCGGATCCCGCAAATCTGGCGATTGTTCTTGACAACAGAGTCATTACAGCGCCGGAGATCCGCGACCGCATCACTGACAGTGGACTTATTGAGGGCAACCTTACGCAGGAAGAGGCGCGAGACAAGGCCATGCTGCTGCGCTCCGGCGCATTGCCGGCCAGCCTGCACTATCTGACCGAGCGCACCGTGGGGCCGTCTCTGGGAGCTGATTCCATCAAAGCCGGAGTGAAGGCCGCCATTGCGGGCATGGCCGCCGTGCTGATCTTCATGCTGATTTACTACCGTGGCGCGGGAATCAACGCCGACCTGGCGCTAGTGCTGAATCTGGTCATCCTGCTGGGCTTCATGGGCTTCTTTGGCGCGGTGCTGACTCTGCCGGGAATAGCGGGCGTGATTCTAACGGTTGGTATGGGCGTGGATTCCAACGTGCTGATTTTTGAGCGCATTCGCGAAGAGGTGCGCAACGGCAAGGCCCCGGCTGCGGCGGTTGACCAGGGTTTTGATCGCGCCTGGACCACCATCCTGGATACGCACGTCACCACCATTGTTTCCGCCGTTATCTTGTTTTTCGTAGGCACGGGACCTGTGGCCGGATTCGGCCTGACGCTGATCTTTGGTCTGCTGGCCAACCTGTTTACGGCGGTATTTGTTTCTCGCGTAATCTTCGATGCTATCCTCAGCCGCAAAGCACGCGGCGAGGCCCTGAGCATCTAGTTCAAAAGGTCAAACAAGTGGAATTTTTTCGCAATACGAACATCGATTTCCTGGGCAAAAAGTGGTATTTCCTCAGCTTCTCGCTGATCTTCAGCGTGGCTGGCATTCTTTCCATGCTTTTCTGGCACAAAATCCCGCTGGGCGTGGATTTCCGCGGCGGTACGCTGGTGTACGTGAAATTCGTCGACGCCCCAAATCTTCCCGCCATCCGCGGCGAACTGGATAAGGCTGGGCTGCACAATGCCGTAATCCAGAGCCTGGAATCCGGCAGCAATGAAGTGGTGATCAAGCTGGACCTGAAGGAAACCAGTGAGTCCGATCTTTCCAAAGGCAAGAACCAGATCATCGATGCCCTTGAAACCAATCCTGTCGCGGGCAAACGCGACCTCAATAACCGGGACAAAGTGGGTTTCGCCGCGGTGCGTGACGACCTGATTGCCAAAGATCCCCTGCGTGCCGAACCGGTGGAGTATGAGCGGCAAGCGCGACGCGCGCTGGATTTTATCGACAAAGACCATGGCGGCGTGATCAGAAGCCTGGACCAGTTGAAGGGCGTTGTTCCCGACCCAGTGCTGGAAGCGCTGAAGCAGGACTTTTACGTCGGCAACTTTGGCGTGCGTAGCGCGGACGTTGTGGGGCCCCAGGTGGGCGGGCAGTTGAAGAAACAGGCTTCCCTTGCCGTAGGGTTTTCGCTATTGGCCATGCTGGTGTACCTGTGGTTCCGTTTTGAACTGATTTATGGCGTGGCCGCGGTCGTGGCTTGTTTTCACGATACCCTGATCACGGTAGGAGCTTTCTCCTTGACGAATCAGGAGATAACCCTTACTGTTATCGCCGCGATTCTCACCCTGGTCGGCTACTCGATGAACGATACCATCGTGATTTTCGACCGCATTCGAGAGAACCTGAAGCTCATGCGGCGGGAGAGCCTGGCTGAGATCGTCAATAAGAGCATCAATCAGACCTTGAGCCGGACGATTTTGACCTCAGGACTAACTTTCCTGACCGTGCTCTCGCTGTATCTTTTTGGTGGGGAAGTACTTCACGGGTTCTCCTTTGCCCTGGTAGTCGGCATCTTAATAGGTACGTACTCGTCGATTGCCGTGGCGGCTCCCATGCTCGTGGCATATACGGAATGGCGCTCCAGTGGTTCAGGACGAGGAGCAGTTCCGCTTCCCACCCCCGGCGCGAAGGGTAAAGTTCGCGTCAAAGTATAGGGCCGGAAAATATCCCGGATTTTGGGAGCAAAACAGGCAGTCCCGGTGTCCAATTTAGTTATCTGAAGAGTCCCCTTAGGATTGGAGAAAAGGCATGTTTGAAGACAGCCTGATGGAATCCGGAGGCAGAATCAAGACCAACCAGAAGCTGACCGGAGCGATTTCGACCCTGATTCAGCTGTGTCTGGTGGGCTTCCTGGTGTTGCTGCCCCTCATATTCACTGAGGCGCTACCCAAGGGACAGCTTACAACCTGGCTGGTTGCGCCGCCGCCCCCCCCGCCGCCACCGCCTCCGGCCGCACCCCAGATTCAGCATGTGCAAAAAGTAAGCGAAATTGTGGACGGCGCCCTGCGGACGCCCAGCAAGATCCCCAAGAAAATCCAGATGATCAAGGAAGAAGAATCCCCGGCCCAGAACTCCGGTGTGGTGGGTGGAGTTGTCGGCGGCGTTCCGGGTGGTTCAGCAGGTGGAGTGATCGGCGGCATTATCGGATCAGCCGCGCCACCGCCCAAGGTAGCCACGCCGCAGAAGTTGCGCGTCTCATCTGGCGTCGCAGAAGGCCTTAAGATCCATGACGTGACGCCAACATATCCGCAGATGGCCCGGATCGCCCATATTCAGGGAGATGTCATCCTGCAGGCGACCATCAGTAAGACGGGAGTCATCGAAAACCTTCACGGGGTACAAGGGCATCCAATTCTCATTCAGGCTGCGATGGATGCCGTGAAACAGTGGAAGTATCGGCCCTATATCCTGAACAACGAGCCGGTCGAAGTGGAAACAACGATCAAAGTCCAGTTCCATATGTAAGACAGTTTTTTGATGAAGAGGACGGCGGGCAACACCAGCCGTCCTGACCCCGAGAAGGAAAAAGTCCATCGCGTCCAGTTTGTCGCGCTGTTCTCCGTTCTAGCCCGGCCCCAATGAAAGGGGGCACGCTCTCGAAAAGTTCTAAAAGTTCTGAGGAGGAAAACTTAAACTCATGCTTGTCGCAAACATTGCAACTCTCACGCTCGCCAAAGCGCATATGCTCGCCTTCTGGCTCTACCAGGCAGCAGACGACACCAGCACTATCGGATGGGACCCGATCCATCTGTGGAAGCAAATGAGCTGGGTGGCCCAGGTGGTCGTTATCATCCTGTTTATTATGTCAGCGTGGTCCATTGGCGTCATGATCGACCGCTGGATCGCTTTCAGCGCCGCCCGCAAACAGTCCCGTCAGTTCGCCCCGGTGGTTGCCGGCGCCCTGCGCGAAGGCAAACTGGATGAGGCCATCCGCGTGGCGGAACGCAACAAGAAGAGCCACTTGGCCAAGGTTGTGACCGCCGGCCTGCAAGAATTTAAGGCCCACGGCGAATCCACGGAAATACCCGGTGAGCAGATTGAAGCCAGCAAACGCGCTCTGGAGCGCGCGGAAGCAATCGTGCACGCTGAACTGAAGCGCGGGCTGGGCGGACTGGCCACCATCGGTTCCACGGCGCCGTTTGTGGGGTTGTTCGGCACGGTCATCGGAATTCTCAACGCGTTCAAAAAGATCTCCGAGCAAAAGGCCACGGGTCTGGGCGCGGTCGCCGGCGGTATCTCTGAAGCGCTGGTCACCACCGCGCTGGGGCTGTTCGTCGCCATCCCAGCCGTGATGATGTTCAACTATTTCACCGGCAAGGTGGAAGCGTTTGACGTGGAGATGGACAACTCATCCAGCGAACTGGTTGACTACTTCCTGAAACGGACCACAGCGGTGCGGCGGTAAGCCGGGGAGCGGACCATATGGGTATAGCAGTTCGCAATGAAGGGGCTAAAGTAAACTCCAACATCAACGTCACGCCCATGGTGGACGTGATGCTGGTACTGTTGATCATCTTCATGGTGATCACGCCGATGCTGCAGAAGGGCCAGTCCGTTGATTTGGCCAAGGCCAACAATCCGGTGCCTATGCAGGATGCGGACAAAGAAGACGCTGTGATTGTGGCAGTCATGAAAGACGGCCAGGTTTTTCTGGATACGCAGAAGGTAACGCCCGAGGAGTTGACGCAGAAGGTAAAGGACCGCGTGGCCAGCCGTACCAAAAAGCAGGTATTCGTGAAGGCTGACGCGCGCGCCAAGTATAAGGGAGTGGTGGAAGTTGTTGATGATGTCCGCTCCGCCGGCGTCGATGAGGTGGGACTGTTAACCGAGCAGAGACAGAACACGGCCAAGCCGCCGCAGTAAACCGCAAACCAGACAGACGAGGGTAATTTTATGGCAATGACAACTGGCGGTGGCGGCGGACAAACAGCCGACATCAACGTGACGCCCCTGATCGACGTTCTGCTGGTGCTGCTGATCATATTCATGGTCATCACACCGCTGACGCCGAAAGGGCTTGAAGCGCTGGTTCCGCAGCCGCCTCCGCCGCACCAGCCGGAGACCCAGACTGACCGCACGGTGGTGGTCCAGGTGCTGCTGGAGGGCGGCAAGACCAAATTTAAGATCAACCAGGAAGAGGTGACATTGGAAAACCTCAATACGCGGCTTACGGACATCTTTAAAACGCGCGCGGAACGCGTGATGTTCGTGAAAGGCGATCCGGACGTCGAATTTCAAAACGTGGCCCAGGTGATCGATATCGCCAAGGGTACGCAGGTCGTCGACCGGATTGGTCTGATCACGGCCAAGATCGAAGCAGGGCAGTAGCAGTCAAGGTGTAACTCCTCAGAACGGGGCTGGGCGGGAGGGCCGCCTGCCCCCGTGAGTTTTGTCCTTCTTAAGAACGCAGCAAATTTTTTCTTCACTCCGTTAAGGGAGCAGCAAAGATGAACAGGACCGCACGACTCGTGACGGTAGTAGCCGTTGCAGCCACGCTGCTGAGCACGGCCGGTTGCAACAAGCTCAAGGCCCGCGATCAACTCAACAAGGGCGTCCAGTCCTTCCGGGGCGCCAATTACGAGGAGGCGATTGAGCATTTCAAAAACGCCGTCAACCTCGATAGCGACCTCAAAGTGGCCAAAATGTATTTGGCCACGGCCTACGCGCAGCAGTATGTTCCCGGCGTAGAGACGCCGGAAAATCTGCGCAACGCGCAATTGGCCATCGACCAGTACAAACAGGTGCTGGAGAAAGACGCGAACAACGTTACCAGTCTTAAGGGCATCGCCTTCCTGTACATGCAGCAGAAGAAGTTTGACGACGCCCGCGAGTATTACAAAAAGGCCATCGATGCCGACCCCAATGATCCGGAGACCTATTATTCAGTCGGCGTGATTGACTGGTCGGCGACGTACAAAGATGCGGCCGAGCTGAAGGGGAAAGAAGGCCTGCGGGTTGAAGATGAACTCAAAGGTAAAGGCAGCCAGAAAATCTGTGACGCAATGAAAGCAAAAGATGGCGCCTACGTTGACGAAGGCATGAAGATGCTTCAGACCGCGATCGACAAACGCCAGGACTACGATGATGCCATGGCGTACATGAACCTGCTCTATCGCCGCAAAGCCAACGATATGACCTGCGAAGACGCGCAGACCCGCGCCGAGTACGTGAAAACGGCCAACGAGTGGAGTGATAAGGCCATGGCTGCGCGCAAGAAGAAGGCCGACGAAGCCGCCAAGAAGACCAGCGGCGGCATTGTGCTGGACCAGCCAAAACCGAAATAGGCAACTCTCATTGAGCGGCCCCTCCCGTGGGAGGGGCTTTTTGTTTGCCGGGAGGGCCGCGAGCTCGCAGCGGCGGGTCATGGAGAGCAGCCGCGAGCTTTGTTGTTACAATCAAAGGCTTGCCCTATGTTCAAGAAGGTCCTCATTGCGAATCGCGGTGAGATCGCAGTCCGCGTGATCAGGGCGTGCCGTGAGATGGGCATTGCCTCGGCAGCGATCTATTCTGACGTCGACCGTGCCGCTCTGCACGTGAGCAAAGCGGATGAGGCGTACCCGGTGGGTCCCGCGCCGGCACGGGAATCGTATCTCAACGTGGCTAAAATCCTTGACGTAGCCAAACGCTGCGGTGCTGAAGCCATTCATCCCGGCTACGGGTTTCTTTCGGAGAACGCACAGTTCGCGCGCGCCTGCGCTGAGGCGGGAATCAAGTTCATTGGTCCCCCGCCATCGGCCATGGAGCTGATGGGCTCCAAGACGCGGGCGCGCACGGCGATGCAGGCTGCCGGCGTACCCATGGTTCCCGGCTCTGCTCGGGGTCTTTCACTCGCCGAGGCCGAAGAAATGGCAGTCAAGGTCGGCTTTCCCGTCATGATCAAGGCCGCGGCCGGTGGTGGCGGCAAGGGAATGCGTCTGGTGAAGACGGCAGCCGAGCTGAAATCCGGCTTTGAAACCGCCCAAAGCGAAGCGCTGCGCGCCTTCAATGATGGCGAGATATACCTGGAAAAATTCATCGAAGACCCACGCCATATTGAGATCCAGGTGCTGGGCGATGAACACGGCAACGTGGTCTATCTGGGCGAGCGGGAGTGTTCGGTGCAGCGCCGGCACCAAAAGGTGATCGAGGAAGCGCCCTCTGCCATCGTGGACCAGGACATGCGGCAGCGCATGGGAGCGGTCGCCGTGCAGGCCGCACGATCGGCGGGATACACCAACGCCGGCACCATAGAGTTCCTTGTGGATTCCAGGCGTAATTTCTACTTTCTGGAGATGAACACACGCCTGCAGGTGGAGCATCCCGTCACGGAGTTGGTTACGGGGCTGGACCTGGTTCATCTGCAGATGCGAATCGCGTGCGGAGAAAAGCTGCCTTTCCGCCAGGAAGACATTGGACTGCGCGGTCATGCCATCGAATGCCGCGTCTACGCCGAAGATCCGGAGAACCATTTCTTTCCCTCGCCGGGCCAAATCACAAAGCTGTTACGCCCGTCAGGCCCGGGAGTGCGCGAAGACAGCGGGGTTTACCAGGGCTGGACGGTGCCGCTGGACTACGATCCCATGCTTTCCAAGCTGATCGTGCACGCCGCCGACCGCACCACCGCCATCGCGCGGATGAGGCGCGCCCTGGACGAATACTTCATTGACGGGATCAAGACCAATTTGCCGTTGTTCCGGCGCATCCTGGGACACCCGGATTTCATTGCCGGGCGCATTGATACCGGCTTTCTGGACCGCTTGCTGGCAACCGAAGCCACTCCGGCGAGCGGCACGAAAGGGCTGGCTGAGGTTGCCGCTGTTTCCGCCGCGCTGTTTGCTGCCATGTCTCCGCAAAAGAACGGCCACAACGGCGCTAGGAGCGGGGCCGATCAACGAGCTGAGATTTCCGCCTGGAAACGCACGGCGCGCAGTGAGGGAGTCCGCAACGAATGATCTATGAGGTCACCATTGCGGAGAGGACCTATCGCGTTGAGCTGGCGCGGACCGGTGAGCAATGGAACTGCAAGCTGGATGGCCGCGAATTCCCGCTGGACGTTGTTTGTCAGGATGGCGTGCTTTCACTCTTGTGGGACGGCAAGTCGTATGAGGTGAAACAGGAGAGCGTGGGAACAGAGGCCAATGTTGTTGTCGGCCATGAACGGTTCAGCGCTTCGGTGCGTGATCCGCGTTCGTTCCGTTCACGCCGCCGGGCCGGCGCCGCCGAACACGGAGTCAGGAAGATTACGGCGCCTATGCCGGGCAAAGTGGTCCGCTTACTCGCCGGGGTCGGGGCCCAGGTGGAAGCCGGACAAAGCGTCATTGTGATTGAAGCCATGAAGATGCAGAATGAGCTGAAGGCCCCGAAGACCGGCGTGGTGAAAAAGATCAACGTGGCGGAAGGGGCCGCTGTGGAGGCGGGGCAATCACTGGCGGAAGTGGAATAAATCTCTTACTTTGTGCCTGAACTCTTGAGGATCTGCTCCGCGTAGTAGTTGTGGACCTCGGCGTTGTCGCGCAAGACCTCATCATAGGCGGCTTTCAGTATCTGTTCGCGCTGGCCGCGCAGCTTATTGCGGATGAACTGCTGCACCTGGGGATCATTGAAGTCACGCTGCCCGGCGCTTTCTTTGGCATTGAGCCGCACAATCTGATAACCGCTCTGCAAATGGCTTCGATTATCGACCGCTGGAATCTCCTGGGTCCATTGCCCGACCTTCAGTTTCTGAATGGCGTCGCGGGTGGCAGGATC
>JBGPZS010000255.1:0-5933 GCA_041493865.1 Terriglobia bacterium | reverse complement strand
GGCACGGCAACCCATGATCAGCAGCGGACCGCGACACCGGCCCAGGCCATCAGCAATGGAGCCAGCCACATTGTGGTTGGACGGCCGATTACTCACGCTTCAGATCCCATCCAGGCTGCCCAAGCCATTATTGTTGAAATGGAGCAGGCAAGAATCAGTAGGTGACTACGTTCCAGGAATAGCACTACAATTGCCCAAGCGAGGTACTCTCATGCGTGGTCTCCTTTCATTCCTGGTATTGGCCTCACTGAGCGCTGTTGCACAAACCCCGGCCACAACTACCGTCAGTTTGACTGAACCAGAGGCCAAGCAGATGGTTGTGCCGGCGGGCACGCAAGTGCTGCTGAACCTGAAGAGCCCGATCGATACAAAGAGCGCCAAGGTTGGTGACGGCGTCTATTGCCAAACCAGTTTTCCCGTAACCCAGGACAATGTAGCGGTGATTCCCGCCGGCACATACGTGAAAGGCCAGATCGCAGAAGTGCGACGGGCTGGAAGGATCAAGGGCAGGGCCGAAATCCTTTTCCACTTCACCACCATGATTTTTCCGAACGGATATACGGTGGACTTGCCGGGCTCTCTGGGCAATGAGCCGGGCGCCCAGAACCACACGATCTCTGACAAGGAAGGCACCCTCCAGGCCAATGGTCAAAAGGCCAAGGATGCCGGCACGGTCGCAAAGACTGGCGCAACCGGCGCTGTCATCGGAACAGTTGCTTCCGGCAGCGCGAAAGGCGCGGGCATCGGTGGTCTTGCCGGAGCGGCCATTGGGTTGGGCCAGGTACTGTTTACTCGCGGTCAAGACGTTCGCATTGACCAGGGAACTGCGCTGGAAATGGTGCTGCAACGTCCACTCACAGTGGACGTGATGCATGCCGATCCGGCGCGGGGCGAGAACGATGTCACACCTCGCACAACCAATCGCCGGCTTACGGTTCCGGCCACACCGGCCAATCCGAAATAGAAAAAAACTCGCTGACCTCCAGCCCCCTTGCGCGCCCGTGGGCGGCGGTTTTTTTTGGAATGGGACACGTCTTCGGCCCAGACCGGCCCCGCATGTGTTCTTGCTTGTTTTGATGTCAAAATAAGTCTGCCGAAGAACTGAGCGTTTCTACCCGCCAGGCAGTTTCAGCGGCTAAGGCTTGGAAGTCTCAGTTGAGCAGCTTACCAAATTCAGTAGTCAGTCATTTATGCCTCTACAGATTTTGGGATTCCTTTATGGCATCGCAAGCATAACTTATTCTTTATCAATTGTTTACACCTATCTTAGAAATGGAACTAAGAATGCACAAAACAAATTAAGCTTCGAACTGACACAGAATCGAAGACTATAAGATAAAAATATGGATTCACTTTAGATTTATTGGCTGTTTGCATTTGTTCTCTGTGCATAGAATAGCCGTTTCCTTAGGAGGGAGATGAGATGTTAAGAAAGGTAGCTTTTTCCCCATGGATGCTGCCGCTGCTGCTCTTGGTATTCGCCGCGACTGCATTTGCCCAAACCACCGCGAGCATTCAAGGAACCGTGACCGATCAAAGCGGCGCCGCAGTTGTTGGCGCTAAGGTAACGGTAAAAAATCCATCTCTGGGAATTGAACGCACCGCCCAGACGAGCTCAACCGGCTCTTATGAAGTTCCTGCATTGCCTCCGGGCGCTTATAACGTCCAGGTGCAGATGACCGGCTTTGAAACGCAGCTGGCCAAAGACCTGGTGCTTGAGGTAAGCAAAAATTCTGTCCAGAACTTCGGTTTGAAAGTAGCCAGCACCACGGAAGTGGTGACCGTTGAAGCAACAGCTCCGGTGATTGAAGCCACGACCATGACCGTCGGGCAGACCATCAATCAGCGTACGGTACAGGACATCCCGCTCAATGGACGCCATTTCGTCGATCTGGCGCTGCTGATCCCCGGGACTGTCACTCCGCCGCAGAACGGCTTCCTCACTGCCCCGCTGCGTGGTCAGGGTTCGTTTGCTTTTAACACCTCCGGCAACCGCGAGGACGCGGTCAACTTCATGATCAATGGCATCAACCTGAATGACATGGTGCAAAACCAGGTCACATTCCAGCCGACCATCAATACGGTTTCCGAATTCAAGGTTGATAACTCTACGTACAGCGCGGAATATGGCCGCAACTCCGGAGCTATTGTTAACATTGCCACCAGGTCCGGCACAGATGCGTTCCATGGCGAAGTCTACGATTACCTGCGTAATGACTGGTTCGATGCTCGCAACGCGTTTACACGGCGCGGTGTGTCTCCCATCGATCCTTTCAAGCGCAATCAGTTTGGTGGAGATTTTGGCGGGCCTATCCACAGAGGCACCACTTTCTTCTTCCTGAGCTATGAAGGTTTGCGCCAGCGCCAGGGGCTGGCTGTGGCTAGCGGCGTGCTGAGTGCCGCGCAGAGAAGCACGATTCAGGCAGGCACAAACGCCGTTGCCAAGGGATTGTTGAACTTTATCCCTCAGGCCAACGGGGTTCTCGGCGCGAATCCGGCTTTCTTCGGCTCCGCCACCGCCCCAGTGGATATCGACCAGGGAACGGCCGACATCAACCACAAGTTCAGTGAGATCGATTCTCTGCACGGTTACTGGGTATACCAGCGCGATCTGCGCAAAGAAGCCACAGCCGGCACAACAATCACCGGTTTTGGTGACACGCGCCAGGGCCACCGTCAGGTGCTCACCATCAATGAAACACACGTCTTCAGCCCCAACCTGGTGAATGAAGCGCGTCTGGGCGCGAATCGCATCCTGATTACTTTCAATACCAATACGCCAGTCGATCCGAGCTCAGTGGGCATCAATATGGGCCCGAGCGCTCCCGTGGGGTTGCCGGTCATTACCATCTCCGATATCGGCCTGGTGTTCGGCGGCGAGCGCGCTTTCCCGCAAGGGCGTGGCGACGCAACGTTTGTGCTGGGCGATAGCCTGAGCTGGATTCGCGGGAACCACTCATTGAAGTTCGGGACTGAGTTCCGTGATTTCCGCAACAACAACTTTAACAACGATCCCGGAGCACTTACCTTTACTACGACAACCAATTTCATCAACGGCATAGCGAATACCGCTGCCCGCACCGTGGGCAAAGTCGCCAACCGCATCAACCAGAATGCGCTGGACTTCTACGCCCAGGACAGCTTCAAGCTCAAGTCGTATCTTACGCTGGAGCTTGGAGTGCGCTACGCCTGGAACATGACGCCCAGTGAGGGGCTAAACCGCTTTGTGGTGCTGGTGCCGGCCGCCGGATCTGGCAGTCAGCTTGTCCGCACGGACTCGCCCTACGCCCAGAACAACAAAAACTTCCAGCCTCGCCTTGGGTTTGCCTGGGACGTATTGCACAACGGAAACACGATCCTCCGCGGTGGCTACGCCATACAGGTGGACCAGCCCGTTACCGGCATGGTTACCGGCTTAACGTCCAATCCGCCGTTTGCGCTGCCGATCAGCTTGAGTAACCAATCCGTGGCCACTCTGGGAACTGCATTTAGTGGCCCGCCTGCTAGTATCGCGCCCACCACAATCGATCCGAACTTCAAGAATGCGAATGTGCAATCCTGGAATCTGAACCTGCAGGAGCAGCTCACCCGCAGCATCGGACTCATGGTGGGTTACGTGGGAGCGAAAGGCACGCACCTGGAGATTGAGCGCGACATCAACCAGTTCGGTGTGTTGGGGTCCCCTCAGGTGGGCGGATTGAATCCCACCCGGCCCTTCACCTCGATTTCCGCCAGCAGCGCATTCCTGCCGGGCGTGACCTTGGCCAACGCACTCACCGAGCGCGACAGCAGTTCCAACTCCAGCTACAACGCTCTGTGGGTCACCGGCAACAAGCGCATGTCCCATGGCCTGCAGTTCAACGCGTCGTACACCTGGTCACACTCCATTGATGAAGCCTCGCGCAACAACAATGGCATTGTGGTGCAGGACAACACCAACATCTTTGGCAGCCGCGGCCCATCCGACTTCGATGCCCGCCACCGTTTCGTGGTCAATGCGATCTATGATCTGCCGTTTAAAGGGAACCGCCTGGTGAGCGGCTGGTCGGTCGCTCCGATCGTCAGCTTGCAGAGTGGAAATCCTTTCAACGTCGTGCTGGCTTCCACTACCATTACGGGCGTGGCTTCGGTTCGGCCGAACGCCAACGGACCGGTGCAACTCACCAACAATCCGCTCCTCAACTGGTTCGTGAACCCAACTACCGCGTACACGGCGGTGGCCAGCACATTCGGCAACATAGGCCGTAACAGTGTTGTCGGTCCCAACTTCAAGAACTTCGACCTGTCCGTGCTGAAGAAAACCAAGATCACGGAAAAGACGAACCTGGAATTCCACGTGGATGCGTTTGATATATTCAACCATCCGAACTATGGACAGCCGGGCCGCACGTTCTCGCCCACTTCCACCTCGTTCGGAGTTATCACCGGCACGCGTTTCCCCACTGGCGATTCCGGCTCATCGCGTCAGCTACAGGTGGCCATGAAGCTGAAGTTCTAGGCCCAAACTTAACAGTAACTTTCCAAGCGCATCGGTTTCGGCCGGTGCGCTTTTCTCTTGGGGAGAAATGGTCAAAGCGGCGAGCCCGGCTTGCGCAGCGAGCCGCCTGCATCAAGTGCTGCTGACAGCCTCAGGCTAGCGAGACTGCGGGCGGTTTGGAGCGAAGCGACAAAGAATATGGAAACTGCCAGCGAGCCCGGCTTGCGCGGCGAGCTGGCTGCGACAAGCGCTGGGAAATGGGGGCGAGCACGAAACTCGTGGGCGGTTTGGAGCGAAGCGACAAAAAATAAGCCCCGCATTTCTGCGGGGCTTTGGAGTGTTTCAGAGCGCTAACTTAACTTATCCACCGTAGGGCATGCCGCCGTGCTCACCGCCGCCGGCCGGAGCTTTCTTGTCTTCCGGAGCGTCGGAGACCAGGGCTTCAGTGGTCAGCATGAGCGCGGCGATGGAAGCTGCGTTCTGCAGGGCGGTGCGTGTCACCTTGGTAGGATCGATCACGCCGGCCTTGACCAAGTCCTCAAACTTGTCGGTCTGAGCGTTGTAGCCGTAGTTGTTCTCTTTGGAATCGCGGATCTTGCCCACAACGATTGCACCCTCTTCGCCGGAGTTGGCCACGATCTGGCGCAACGGCTCTTCCAGGGCGCGCCTTACGATCTCAGCGCCGGTTTCCTCATCGTCATTCTTGAACTTGAGTTCATCGAGCGCGGCCTGGCAACGCACCAGGGCCACACCACCGCCGGGGACAATGCCTTCTTCCACGGCAGCGCGGGTCGCGTGCATTGCGTCTTCCACGCGGGCTTTCTTTTCCTTCATTTCGGTTTCAGTCGCGGCGCCGACTTTAATGACGGCAACGCCACCTACCAGTTTCGCCAACCGCTCTTGCAGTTTTTCGCGGTCGTAATCACTGGTTGCTTTTTCGGACTGGCTGCGGATTTCGCGTACTCGGCCTTCGATTTCCGTGCCTTTGCCTTTGCCTTCCACGATGGTGGTGTTGTCTTTGTCCACCGTGATCTTCTTGGCGCGGCCCAGGTCGGTGATCTCGATGTTTTCCATCTTAATGCCAAGATCTTCCGTGATGGCTTTTCCGCCGGTCAGGATTGCGATGTCCTGCAGCATGGCCTTGCGGCGATCGCCAAAGCCAGGAGCTTTCACCGCGCAGACCTGCAGCGTGCCGCGCAGCTTGTTGACCACCAGGGTCGCCAGCGCTTCGCCGTCGACATCTTCAGCGATGATCAAAAGCGGACGGCCTTGCTTGGCCACCTGTTCCAGGATCGGAAGCAGGTCTTTCATGGTGCTGATTTTCTTTTCGTTGATGAGGATGAGCGCGTCATCCAGAACGGTTTCCATGCGCTCGGGGTCGGTAACGAAGTAAGGACTGAGATAGCCGCGGTCAAACTGCATGCCCTCGACTACTTCCAGCGCGGTTTCCATCGTC
>JBGPZS010000358.1:0-4685 GCA_041493865.1 Terriglobia bacterium | reverse complement strand
CTGCAGCGCCGAGGACGAAACGTCCACGGGATAAAAGTCCGCGCGCAGTTGCCGCCGCAGCAGGGCTTCAATCAGCACCTGGGTCTTGCTTGCGCTGCCGGCGCCCAACTCCACCAAAGTCAGATTGTTTCCTGCATGTCGCACCATCTCACCGGCAAAGTCTTTCAAGATCGTCCGTTCGGTGCGCGTGGGATAGTACTCCGGCGTCTCAGTGATCTGCTCAAACAGGTGCGAACCCGCGGCATCGTAGAAGAGCTTGGGGGGAAGGTCCCTGGGCCGCGCGCTCAGACCGCGCATGACCTCTTCCGCGATCGGGCTTACCAGGATTGCCGGTTTGTTAATTGCCGTCATCTGCCAGCCTTATTCCGGAGAATTGCCAGCGCGTCTCCGGCGGGAAGAAGTTGCGATAGGTGGCGCGAATGTGCGAGCGCGGTGTGATGCAGGAGCCGCCCCGCAGCACCATCTGTCCGCTCATGAATTTGCCGTTGTACTCGCCCAGCGCGCCGGCAGCAGGCTTGTAACCTGGATACGGCAGATAGGCGCTAACCGTCCACTCCCATACATCGCCAAAAAGCTGCAGCGGCTGGCCGTCTTCGCGCGTAGCCGCAGCGCCTTCCGGATGGAACTTTCCACTCTCCAGCAGATTGCCCTGCACCGGCGCGCGGCCCGCTGCCGCTTCCCATTCAAACTCAGTAGGCAGGCGTGCCCCGGCCCAGCGGGCAAAGGCGTCAGCTTCGTAGTAGCTCACGTGGCATACCGGCTCGGCTTCTTCCACACGCCGCATGCCGGAGCAGGTGAACTGGAGCCACTGGCCGCCTGTCTTCTCCCAATAAAGCGGCGCGCTCCAGCGATGTGTCTGCACGGCCTTCCAGCCGTCAGAGAGCCAAAGCTCCGGCCGCGAGTAGCCCGCGTCTTCCATGAAGGAGAGATACTCGCCGCAGGTGGCCTGGCGCATGCCAAAACGAAACGGCCGCAGGAAAACTTTGTGCCGCGAGCCCTCATTGTCAAAGTAGAACGATTCGCCTTCAGCGCCGATTTCGTACAGTCCTTCGGGGTAGAGTTGCGGCTTCTGCGGCGGCGCGCCTTCGCGCCTGGCTGCGATCGCGGGCTGATAGGCGGGACGGAGCGGGTTGGTCCAAAAAGCGTGTTTGATATCGGTAACGATCAATTCCTGGTGCTGCTGCTCATGGTTCAGGCCGAGCACCACCAGCTTGCGCACCTCCGCGGAAACCGCGCTGGACTGGAGAAGCTTGAGCATATGCTCATCAATGTGGGCGCGGTATCTGCGGACTTCATCCAGGGTAGGGCGGGAAAACGTGTTGCGCAGCGCTTTTTCCGGTTGCTGCCCCACGGCGTTGTAATAGGAGTTAAAAAGATCGCGGAACTGCGGATGAAAAGGGCGATAGCCGGTTAAATGGCTGGAAAGAATGAACGTTTCAAAGAACCAACTGGTATGCGCCAGGTGCCACTTGGCCGGGCTGGCTTCCGGACAGGACTGCACCATCTGGTCTTCCGCGCTCAGAGGCGCGGCGAGCATATCAGTCTGTTGCCGCACAGCGGTGTAGTGGCCGGCTAAGGTGGCCGCGTTCCGCTCCTCGGCCGAGGCGGGAGGAAAGGTCAAAACGGACTTCAAATGCGCCATGTAGGTTTCCTGAAGACCGAAGCAACGCCCGGGCAGACATAGTAAACGGTCGGCCCGAAAATTGCACCCTGGCCGCCCGAAAAACGGCGTCCTCATGAGATGCGCGGATTCCGGTAAAGTTTCGCCCGGCTGGGCAGGTTTTGGTGGTGTATCTTCAAGTGTGATGCCGGCCGCGCGCACTATCTTCCACGTCGATATGGACGCCTTCTTTGTGTCTGTGGAAGAGCTGTTTAATCCGGCGCTGAAGGGCAAAGCTGTAGTTGTGGGCGGGCAGAGAGATGAACGTGGAGTTGTCTCTGCCGCGTCATACGAAGCGCGCAAATTCGGCGTGCATTCGGCCATGCCGCTGCGGACCGCTGCCAAGCAGTGCCCGCACGCCATCTTCGTCGATGGCCATCCCGAGCTTTACAGCGAATACTCGCAGAAGGCCCGCGAGGTATTGCACGATTTTTCGCCGGCCGTGGAGATGGCGTCGATTGACGAAGCCTATCTCGACATGAGCGGTACGGAAAGGCTGCACGGCCCGCCGCTCCTCTCCGCGCACAAACTGCATCAGCAGATGAAAGAGCGCACCGGACTGAACTGCTCCATCGGCATCGGAAGCACAAGGCTGATGGCAAAAATCAGCTCGGACAAGGCAAAGCCGAATGGCGTCCTCTATGTCCTGCCCGGGCAGGAGCAAAGTTTTCTGGCGCCTCTGGACGTAGGCAAGATTCCCGGCGTAGGCAAGGTGACCAAAGCCAGGCTGAACCAGATCGGCATCATGCAAATTGGCGACCTGCTGAAAGTGGAAGAAAAAATCCTGGAAGAGAACTTTGGCAAATGGGGCGTGGCGCTCGCGGGCAAAGCGCGGGGTGAAGATGCCGGCGCCTGGTTTGAAGGGGAAGTCGGCGAAGAGTGGCAGGCCAAATCCATCAGCCATGAGCATACCTTTGGCCACGATACCGCGGAGCTGGCCAAACTGGAATCAACGCTGGCCCACCTCTCTGAAAAAGTAGGCCGGCGGTTGCGCGAGCAGAACTTTACCGCTCGCACCGTCCAGCTCAAGCTGCGCTATTCGGATTTCACAACCATCACGCGGGCGCATTCCTTATCCAGCCCCACGCAGATGGACACGGAGATTTTTTCCGCTATCGCCAGGCTCTTCCATGACAACTGGGAGCGGGGCCGCGCCATCCGGCTGCTGGGTGTGCAGACTTCTAACTTCGAGGACAGGCCTGAGCAAATGGACCTGCTGGAAGGTGACAAAAAGCAAAAATGGGCGCGCGCCCTGTCGGCATCCGACCGCCTGCGCGACAAGTACGGTGATTCCGCCATCTTCCTGGCAAAGACCATGGGCGGCACGTTTCGTGAGCGGGTCCATGAGAATCCAGTGGAAAAGCCCGATAAAAAGCGGTAATCCGCGCCTGGGCTTTAAAACCGTGAATTGGTTGACCCTGGATTCTTCTTCCCCTTCAAAAAAGAAAAATCCGCCCACAAACCCAATTAGTGGTATTTTGTTTGCTATCCATTGGAAGCTATGGCACGCATGGTTATTGATGGTTCTTCCCGTCATCGTTTGCGTCTTTCGAGAAAAAGGTTTGCCCGGTTGTTCTTGGCCCGACAAGGGTGGAAGTTCAGGCTGCTCTATGTCTCCGCGGTTTGAAGAATTTGTTGTCTTTGCCGTTACCACACTCCTGGTGTCTCTGTTTGCCTGGATTTACCTCCGTGATCGTCAGAAGAGGACCGCCTTGTGGATGCTGGGTTGGATCGCGATCCTCGTCCATTTTGCAGCCCCCGCGTTCGACGACTTTTTTCTCCAAATGATGCGTTTCACCGGCTGGATCAAGGCCTCCACGCTGATCATTGCCGGGACCTGCTTCCTGCTTTCCGTCTCTGAGGTTTTCATCCAGAAGCGAAGGCGCGTTGCGTTTGCCTTCTTCATTAGCGCCGCGGCCATGTTCTACATTACAGGCCTGCAATTCCGTTTCCGCACCAGCTGGTATTACATTGCCTTGTTGCTGATCAGTATTGGTTACGCCACGGTGCAGGCAATCCGTTTCTATAGCTGGAAGAGTCCGCACCTCTATTCATTGTTTCTGTTGGTCCCTTATGGGGGATGGGCCATCCTACAGGCCTTGCACGGATTTTTCCGCCACGGGCTTAACTACTACCTGTTCGGGTTCTTTTACGTGACGGGATTGGTCTATTTCCGCCATTTCCGCAGGTTCACCCCAGGAGTGATCCTGACCTCCGCCTCGTTTATGGTATGGGGCTGCGTGTTTCCATTGTCGGCCATCCTCTCCGCCCACGGCGTGGGGCCTGCGCCGGTAAGCGTGTTTTGGGACTTGCCAAAGTTTTTCGTGGCTTTTGGAATGATCCTGACGTTGTTTGAGAACCAGGCTGAAGTGGCTTCCACCGTGGCCGGCCAGTATCAGGTCCTGTTTGAAAACAACTTGGCCGCGGTCTACGTTTCCACTCCGGAAGGCAAGCTGCTGAATTGCAACGGCGCTTTTCTCAGGATGTACGGGTTTCAATCGAAGGAGGCTGCGCTTGCCCATCCTACCGCGTTCCTTTATTCCCACCCGTCGGAGCGGGAGCAGTTCCTGAATGACCTGGGCCGGCAAGGCCAGGTGTTGAATTACGAGTGTACGCAGCGCCGCCAGGACGGAGCCTTGTTCTGGATACTGGAGCGCGCCACCATCGTGATGGATGGCGATGGCAACAGCTTCATTGAAGGCACGGCGATTGATATTACGGAACGAAAGCAGAGTGAGCTTGCGCTCAAACAGTCGGAAGAAAGGTTTGCCACAATTTTCCGCCAGAGTCCGGTCGGGTGCGGCATCGTCTCCCTGGAGGGCGTCTTTCTCAATGTGAATGACAATTTGCTGCGCATGCTGGCCCTGCCGGCGGAAAAGGTGATCGGTAAGAATGCGGTTGAACTGGGTTTCTGGAAATCGCAGCAACAGCGTGACGAGTTTTACCGCAGGCTTCGGGCGGACGGTTCGGTACAAAACCAGGAAATCAGATTCAAGGACGCAACCGGCGCCGAGCACGTCGGCCT
>JBGPZS010000472.1:0-3631 GCA_041493865.1 Terriglobia bacterium | reverse complement strand
GGGATGTGACCGGAAAAGAATGGCCTCCATGCTGCCTGCCGTTCCCGCGCTTGGTGGCTCACGCGATGCGGCAGCGGAGCAGATCCCTCACCTTCGCACCCGAATTCGCGAATGTTCCCCGCCGGTGGGTGGTGCTACGGTTCGGGATGGCACATCGCCATGTGGGATTCAATCCCGCATCGCTGAGGCTGCGCAAGTCTATCGCTGTCATTGGAACGCGGCGTTTCTGTGTACGGCAAAGAAAAGCGGCAGGCCTTTTGAGCCTGCCGCATTTGTTTCCTAAACTACGTTAACCCGACCAACTACCTACTTCTTGGGCGGGGCCTTCTTCGGTGCGGTCCCTGCTTTTGGCGTTGCAGTTTTTGGTGCTGGGGTTTTTGGTGCTGGGGCGGCCTTGGGAGCAGGTTTCTTTGCGCCCGCGCCAGCAGTGCCTTTGGGATTGATCAGGTTGAGCGCGTCTGAAGCGTTGAACGGGAACTGACGCACGGAGGTTTGTCCGGTGGTGCTCAGCGTGACGTCAACGCGGCGGTTCTGGGCCAGGGCCAGGACCTTGGCGTTGCGGTTGAGCGTAGCTTTCTGGGCCGCGTTCAAACCCTGTTCCTGATCGACGGCCTGCTTGACCTGCTCAGCGCTCATAGGCTGCTCTACGCCGAGACCCTGAGTCTCGATCGCGTCAGCGGAGACGCCTTGCTGCACCAGGAATGCCTTGGTGCGGACCACGCGACGATCGGAGAGCAGCTTGTTGTATTCCGGTCCACCGCGCGGATCGGCATGGCCTTGCAGGATCAGGTGAGCATCAGGCTTGAAGGCCAGATACTTCTTGAAGTCGTCGGCAAGGGTGACGAGCGTGGCTTGCTGGCTGGCCAGCAGTCCGCCATTGGGATTGGCGACCGTGGGCTGCGCGGTTGGGAAGTAAATGCTGTGCAGGGAGAGACGCTGCTCCAACTGGACCTGTTCCTTGGGCGGAGCGGCTGCCTGTACGGCGACTTGCGTGGTTGCGTCTTTTTCACCTCCGCGGCCGTCACTCACGTGGCAGGTCACGGTATAAGTTCCAGGAGCAACGCCGGTGGAATCGAACTGAACGTTAGCGCCGGAACCTGTGACACGGCCTCCGCTGGTGGTGTAGGAATACGTCAGCGTGTCATTGTCCGGATCGGTGGCGGTAGAGGTAATGCTGGAGCGCTGGCCGACGGTGATGCTGGCCGGATTGGCAGCGCAACTGATGGTAGGCGGCGTGTTGGGCTTCTGCTCAACCTTTACCTCGGTGGAGGCGTTGGCTGTGCCGCCGCGGCCATCGTCAACGGCTACGGTAGCCGTGTATGTGCCGACATTGACGCCGTTGGAGTTCCAGCGCACCTCAGGGCCGGTGCCTTCGATTGCGCCGCCAGTGGCGGACCACTTGTAGTTCAGAGTGTCATTGTCAGGATCGGCAGCCTGGGCCTGGAGCACGATACTGTCACCGGAGCCGGCAAAAACCTTGGTGGGGTTGGCGGACACGGAGACAGTAGGCGGACGGTTGGGCGGTGGCGGCGGAGGTCCACCACCGAAGTGCAGTACCAGTCCGGCAGAGGCGCGCAGGTTGTTCTGCTTGTTGTTATTGCCGTCAGTAAACTTGGTCAGCAGATACTCAACCTGAAAGATGCGGGCGCCGATGTGCTTATTGAAGTTGGCGTCCACGCCGCCGCCGAGAGCGGTGGCAAAAGAGTTTTCAGAAAACGATCGGTTGAAGAACGCTGAGGTGGGAGGACCTGTGACCTGGATATCAGCCAGACGGGCGGCGCCGAACAGGGCGTGGGCGAAGGGCGTCCAGCGCTCACCGCGACGCGAAAATTGCGGGCCAAACAGATACGTGTATGCGCTGCCGCTGACGCTGGGGGGCAGGTCCTTGATGCGGTATACGCCGAAATCACCGACGAGACTGAACCAGCGATTTACATTTCCGGCAATCGCGCCAGTGAAGCCCAGCCAATTGAAAGTCTCTTTCCTGCTTATGGTGGGAGTTACGGCAGTATTGGTGCTGAAACGCACATACGAAAAGCCTAAAAAGAGATCTACCGCAGGGTGAGTTTCACTACTGCTGGCAGCGCCTTTGCTCTTGGCTTGCGCAGCCATGGGAATGGCAGTCGCGAGATAGCCGGTGGAGTTGGCGGTAGCGTTTGGGGCGCCGGCCTCAGACTTGGTCAAGTTAACTGGCGCCTTGGCAGCATCTTCTGCCAACGCAGGCGTCAAAAGGAAGGGCCCCAGAATCACAGTCGCAACAACTCGCGCCACGAACCTCATTCTTGCCTCCTCAACGGGTGAGTTTAATACTCGGCACATTATCATACTAGAGAAGCTGCTGGATGACTGTTACCGAGTAGACGGAGTTCCCGGGAAGGCGTTGCGCCGTCCGGCTCTTGGTTGGCGATCGATGACCCAGCGGCGAAGCGAGAGATAGAGATGTTATTGTGCAGTTTTGAACAGCAGCCTGGAGCGAGTAGAGGCAGGATTGATGCTGCAAGTGAATAATCCTTATGGAAGCGAGAGCGGAGTTCCCGGCGGGGGAAGGTACCTGAGAGCCGGGAAGAACGTCCTTTTCAACAAAAACCAGGCTTTTTTTGACGAACGAGAGACGCTGGTGCAGTGCTGCGTCACAACTGCCTGTGACTCCGTTGGCAGGCCAAACCGTAAGAATTAGGGAGAATAGGGCAGCTGGCGAGAGGGCAGGCCAACCATTGTCCAGGAGAGTGGGTGGTTATCGAGGGGGGAATGAGGTGGAGAAGGGAAGAAGTGGGGAAAATTGGAAAAAATCGAAGAAAAAACGTTGCAAACTGCCAAAAAAGCCTTTATAATAAATGGTTTTTGCGATAAGCTTTGGTTCCGCAGATTGAAATCCAGTTCGGGTTTTTTTAGTTAGATTGAAACCAAAGGGAATCTTCAGGAATCGAAGTAAGTTAGTCATAAAGTACGCACTCTTCTATCTAAAAGGCAGGGCAAAACCGACTATGGCAAGGCGACGCGGTAATCCTAACTGGGGCAAGCCTGAGCCCATCGGGCCAGTGATCCCCGTTGTTACGTCCTTTGAACAGGCCGTTAAGGAATTCAAGCTGACACCTGATCAATACATCCGGTCTACTCGGCTGCGCGAGTGGGCTCGCCGAAATAAAAACAGCAAGTATATCCCCGAACCATTGCTGGAAGCCTGGGGTTTCGAGATTGAAAGTACTTTGTAAGCTCGAAGAACTGATGATGAGTAAAAGCCGCCTTTCAGGCGGCTTTTCTCTTTGGGCAGTGTTCCCCATTTCCGCCCTTACGCATCAAGATATTCTTGCGATCGTCGTAGGCGCCAGCTTTGCTTCCGGTTTGAACGTTTATGCAACCGTTGCCACGCTAGGTCTTCTTTCCCATGCGCACATATTTCAACTGCCACCGGCGTTGCACCTGGTGGAATCCTGGGCGGTGATTGTCATTTGCGGGCTCTTATTCGCTCTGGAATTCGTTGCTGACAAGATTCCGGTGCTTGATCTGGCTTGGAACGCACTGCAGACTTTTGTTCGCGTCCCCGTGGCGGCATTTCTCTCTTATGGTGCCACGCAGAGTCTCTCCCCTGCAGCGCAGCTTGGAGCAGGACTTTTGGGCGCTGCTATTGCCT
>JBGPZS010000187.1:0-7447 GCA_041493865.1 Terriglobia bacterium | reverse complement strand
TTTTTACTGGTTGATACACAGACCGGAGAGCGCCTGGCCCGCTTGTCCGCTCCGCGTGATCTTTCCAGCAGAGGCTCTCTGAAGGTCGCGCCCAGTTATCCCACGGAGATTCAATTTGCGGTCCGATAGCAGGGCGGTGAAGGCGTCCAAGTCATCCACTGGGCGAGGAGTACCAGCTAAGGAAGCGCAGTGTATACAAAGCTTGCGGGCCCCATCCGTCGTGTTCCTGAAATCCGGAAAGCACCTCCTCACTGTGACCGCTGGTTCATTCTGTTTTTTTCACTTCGTTAGGTTAGATCGCTCAGCAATTCTCATTCTAAAGAACGACCGTGCATTCCTCGCAGCACGATAAAGCGCAGTACTAAGTGTCCGCGCAGAATTCCTACTTTTAGAAAACTCTTAAAATTAACATTCCTTAACCTTTCTCTGTGCGAACATCGCGCGATTTTCTTTCTCGACCATTCCGGGGGTTGGGGAAGGAAATTCTCGTGATGGCCTTTCGCGTAATCGGCCCGGCTCAATCCTCGTTCAGAGCCTGCGGTCCATTTACCAGGATCGTAGCCAACCAAACAGCAATGAAAACTTAGAAGAACAACGCTCAAGACTGGCACGTGTAAGCAAGCGGCAACGACGGGAAGGAGCACAGGGATGCCTGCAAGCAGTCGAGTTAGGTTGGGCGGAAGCGGCGCGGAGAAAGTAGCGCCATCGAATGAAGACCTGATCAAGTGTCCGGTCATGAGCCCGGGTTCATTGATCCCGCTGGTCCGGGAAAGACGTTTGCGAAAGGTCCTGGAGAGGATTGAAATTGGCCCGCCACGGTCTGTCAGCGAACTGGCGCGCGAAGTCCGCTTGAGTCCGGCCCATCTTCAGCGTTTATTCAAACAGGAGACGGGCATACACATCAGCGCCTTGCTTTCCGAAAGCAGGCTGCGAATGGCGGCACAACTGCTTTCCTCCACCGAAATGGAGATCAAAGAGATCGCGTATGCCGCGGGCTATCAGCACCACTCCAGTTTTGTACGCGCGTTTCAACGTAGGTTTCGGCAATCGCCCAAAGAGTATCGACGGCCGCCGGCGGCGTAAAAGGCTAAGCAAAGTCGCATTCCGCTAAGTCTTTCCCGTTGCCGCGCGAAAATTCAGGAGTATGTTGGTTCCCGCTGTGGCCGGTGGACCCCACTCACCGACTCCCGCAATGGGCCAGATCGCTCCGGACGAACACAGAGCCGATTCGAGTCTAGCCACCCTCTTCGTCGTTGAGTAGTTCAAGCATGGACATTTAGGAGGCCAAAATCTGAGGGAGACGTGTGTTTATGTGCGCCCTCCGGTTCCCGCCTGCAAGTGAGAATTAAATCCCCCGAAAGGAGTCGCTATGAAGAAAATGCGGCATGAACCTGCGGCAAAATCCAAAAAGCGGAAGAAAAAAAACGCGGAACTAACAAATGAAAGCGGAATGACTCGAAGGACTGCGCTTAAGCTGGGAACAGCGGCCGGAGTGGTGACTGTCTTAACGTCAAGGAAGAGCTTCTCGCTACCACCCGGTGGGCCCCCGCAACCACCCCCGGAACCAACAGTATGTTCGCCGAACCCCACCCACAGCCCGGCGACAACGCCGTTTGTCCAGGCGCTGCCCATTCCACCAATAGCGCGGCCGTTCAAGCTGAATCCGGCGCCCGCCAAGAGCGCCAACCTTGCCGCGGGCGAGACCCCGCGCGCTGATCATCAACGCTGGGAGGAATTCCTTCCCCAGGACCAGTATGACTTCACGCTCGTGCCGGCCAACCACACGTTCCATCCTGATCTGGGACCGACATACTGCTGGACCTACAACGGCATTTACCCGGGGCCGACGATTATCGGCCAGTATGGCATTCCAGCTCTGGTGCGGTTCCACAACAACCTGCCCGCCAACCACACAGGCTTTGGCAGCAATACCCACACCACGCACCTGCACAACGGTCACACAGCGTCAGAGAGCGACGGCTTCGCCGGCGATTTCTGGGGGCCGGGATTCTTCAAGGACCATCATTATCCGAATATCTTGGCCGGGTACGATAGCTTTGGCAACGGCGGCGACCCTCGCGAAGCCATGCGCACCTTCTGGTATCACGACCACCGGCACAGCTTCACCGCTACCAACAACTATCGCGGGCTCAACGGAATGTTCCTGCTGTATGACAACATCGATACCGGCTTTGAGACAGGAAACGATGGCCAAGCGCTTCACCTGCCAGGCCAGTACGGACTCTACGATATCCCGCTGAACTTTACCGACAAGAAGTTCTGCGCCGATGGCCAGATGTTCGCTACGGCCCCGGATGCCGTCCCTGCCGGCGACAAGTTCATTGTCAACGGCGCGATCCAGCCTTTCCTCCAGGTGGCCAAGCGCAAGTATCGCTTCCGCCTGCTCAACACCGGCCCAGCACGCATCTGGACCTTCAGCCTGAGCAATGGCCAACCCTTCATCCTTATCGCCACCGACGGCAACCTGCTGGAGCACCCGGTGGAGAAGACCAGCCTGGAGCTGCACGTCTCCTCGCGCTATGACGTGGTAATTGATTTCTCCAATATTCCTGTTGGACAGAGCATTTACCTGATGAACATCGCGGCGCAGTTCGTGAGCAATGCTCCCGAGCCGCTGCCTGACCCGAATGTGGATGTCACAAAGGCGGTGATGCGCTTTGACGTGACCAGCACGGCGCAGGACCACAGCGAAGTTCGGGACACGCTCTGCCAGTATCCTGACCTCAACCTCAACGAAGTGGTCACCACCCGCGTCTGGAACTTCGACCTGGTTGGCGGCCAATTCAAGGTCAACGGCCTCATCTTTGATGCCGACCGGTCGGATGCAACGGTAAAGCAGGGAACGGCGGAAACCTGGATCATCCGCAACAAACTCCCAGCCGCCGGTTGGACGCATCCCGTGCACATTCACCTGGAGGAGGGGCGGATTCTCTCCCGCAATGGAGTGGCGCCGCCGCCGGAGGAGAGCGGCAGAAGGGACGTGTATCCGATTCGTGGGGGCGAGGAGGTGCACATCTTCCTGCGCTTCCGCGAGTGGTTTGGCAAATACATGATCCATTGCCACAACCTGGGGCATGAGGACAACTTCATGCTGGTGCGCTGGGATGTGGGCACGCAAACCTCGCTGGTCACGTCTCCAGTGGATTCGCTCGGGAACCCGAATCCGGGTGCGCAACCGAACCCGGACCCGCCGATCTTGTCCAAACTCTATAACTCGAAAGGAGTATTGGCATGATGATGAACAGACGAGACCTACTTACCTGCCATGTAACCGAAAAATCGCGGCCGCAGGCTTCCATGGGGCCGGAGTTTTACACCAATGCTGTGCTCCACACCCATGAGAACAAACCGGTCAGGTTTTACGATGACCTGATCAAAGGCAAGCTTGCCCTGATCAACTTCATCTACACCGGCTGCATGAACTCATGCCCGCGTTCCACCGGCAACCTGGCCAAGGCCCAGCAATTGCTCGGTGACCGGGTCGGAAAAGACGTATTCATGTACACGATCACCTTGAAGCCGGAAGAGGACGATCCCGATGTTCTGCGCCGCTATGCCCGGTCGCATGGCGCGCGGCCGGGATGGCTCTTCCTGACCGGCAACGAGTATGACCTCACCACCATCCGCTTCAAGCTGGCGCGCTGGGATCACCCCATGCTCGATTTCGATCCCGACCAGCATACGGGCATGGTGCGCATCATCAACGATTCGCTCAACCTCTGGACCATGTGTCCGACGCATGCGACTCCGCATCAGATCGCGGAGTGCGTGACCTGGGTTGAGGCAACCAAACCATTTGCGGTCAGACTTCGCGAAAACTACACCAAGCAGGCCGAGATCGACCGCGAAACGCGGCAAGCTGAGCCGCGGCGGGCAGCGTTCCGCCGGGCCCACGGCTGGTCGGCATAAAATACCTGGGATCGCGGGCTGCCCGCAAGGGCAGCTCGCGTCACCAGGAAGCAGAGCCGGTTGAACGTCACTGTTTTCGATTCATATTCAGACTTGCCGGTTCGAGCAGGATGTTTTTCCAAGGAGGTCCCCGTGAAGCGATATATTTCATTGATTTCGCCGGTCATTTTTCTCGCCGCCACATTCCTGGCCGCTTTTGCGCAGGAGAACCAGAAGGCTTGCGAGTTCAACATTGTCGGGACATGGCAGGCAACGACTAGTGGTCACGTCGATCCCACGCGCCTGCGTTTTGATCGCAACGGCACAGCCACTGTGCTCTCTCGCAACCTGCCGGGCCATGTTCCAGAATGGCAGGCGACCGATTCGTCAAATTTCCGCCTGGACAATCCCAAGGCGCCGAAAGGGATTCATCTATGGCCCAAGGGGCATCCTGACCAGGTGACCTCCATGGAGATCACGCAGCATGATGACGGAGCGTTTACCACTTTGGTGACAGTGACCCCGGACGAAGAGCAGACGCACTGGGTCAGGGTGGACACGTATCGTTACTTCGTCGTACTGGTTTCCGGCAAAGGGACGCCGGGTTACGGGGCCCCGGCGTTCGCGATGCTCATCAAGACGGACGGAACCGAGGTACAGACGGATGCCTTCGGCTCGTATCCATTCAGAGACGGTAAGGTGGATACGGTGGCGGTGGCCGACATCCCTGAGGAAATCCGCAAGCAGTTTACGAAGGAGCCGAGTGACGATTCAGCCGCCATGCTGCGGCTGGAGGTTTCGGCCGGACCGTTTAACCGCGCCATGAATGTCCTAAAGACCTGGGAGCGACGGTCGCGGGAGAACACCTTGCTGTACAACATCCCCTATCTCGACAACGCGGTATATCTCAACCAGCTTGCCAGCAGCCTCAACGATTGCGCGGAGACCATCAAACTGCAGAAGCTTACATGGAAAATCGATGATCCCATCATCAGCAAACAGAACCTGCCCCAGGTCCCCTACTTCTTCATCAAGGAACTAAGGAAGCTCAACAACGATCTGCATGTCACAGATGCCAAATTTCACGACCTCCTGCAGGCCAACAACGTGCTTCCGCGGCGATAGATGGCAGGGAAGGAGTGCTCGGATCTCAGATTGATGTTCTCAATGAAAGGCCATGAGGCATCGCCCCATGGCTTTTCGTTTGTGAAGTGGAGTCACGCGCACGAGATTTTGTGCGCTGCCATGGCCTTGCTGATGTATTGCCAGACTTCGTCGCTGAAGGGCCTGGTGAAACTTGCAGGCCAGTTACCTTCGTCGGCGTAAAGTTTGTTCAGGCTTTGCTGGATTCCGGCGTCACCGCCGGTGAAGCCGCGGACCAGTTCTGACCAGCGTTGCGCCAGCGCCCGTGCCTTGGGATTTGCGGGGTCCATCTTGCCGGCAATTGCGGCTTCCACTTCGGCGATCAAAGTTTTCCAGTCCTGCTCCACCCTGGCCTGCAACTCCGGCGTCCAGGTGTGGGCGCGCTCGGTGATCTTGGCCTGGGCTTCTTCGCTGTAGTATTTCTTTGTCCATTCCATGGCGTTTTGCCTTTCCATTACCTCAATGATTTTCTTCAAGGCTGCCAGATCGGGCTTGCGGCTGGATTTGAGCAAGTGTTCCGCCTCGTCGATGGCCTGGATCGCCGCCTCAACTTGCAGGCGTTTTTCCAGCAACAGTCGGCGCTGCAGGCGCAGAGTTGCCGCCAGGTCCAGATCGCCGCGGTCCAGCAGGTCCTTGATTTGTCTGAGAGGCAAGCCGATAAACTTGAGCGTGACGATCTGCTGCAGCCGCGCGAAGTCGCGATCGCCATACAGGCGATAGCCGGCTTCGGTACGGCCGCTGGGCTTGAGCAGCCCCAGGCGGTCATAGTGGTGCAGCGTGCGCACGGTGACGCCCGCCTTCTCGGCAAATTCGCTCACTCGGTACACCGGATTTCCTCTCTCCTGTAAGCGTGGGGTATGACGTAACGTCAGGCACAAGCGAAAAATTGGTAATTGAGTAATCTGGTAAATGGGTCATTGAGCATAGTCGATCGGAGATGCCGGATTTCATTTACTAAATTACTAAATTACCCAATCTTTTTGGCTCGGGCAGCAGATCATCAGCAGCTTGCATCCCATTACCCTGACGGCAGGCCCTCTCCCCAATGCGAAATATCAAGGCATTTGCTTTCTTATTGATCGTGAGCTGTTCAGTGTACGGGCTGGCGGCCAAATTGCGCCAAGTGGCCCTGGTTGATCTGCCGGGAAACCCCGGTTTTAACCAGGTAATCATGGCCAACGGCCAGGTAGTGATCAGCCGTCCGGGCATCAACACCATTGAAGTTTTCAGTCCGGTGAAGCGGCGCGTGGTCGCACGCATTTCCCAGATCAGCGATCCGCGCGGCATGGCCGTGGACGATGAAGGCGGCGCCCTATACGTGGCATTGGCGGGAAACAACAGCATTGCTGTGATCGATACCCGAAGCTGGAAAGTGGAGAAGATGGTTCCCGTGCAGCACCGGCCGGAAAAGCTGCTGTGGGTTCCGCAGACAAAGACGCTCTACGCCACCAGCGTGCTCGATCGCACGCTGAGCGCCATTGATCTGCGTACGGGTGCGGAGGCCGCGGTCCTTCAGCTAAACGCGTTGCCGCAAGGCTTGGTGTATGACGCCGCGCGCCAGGCAGTTCTCGTCAGCCTGCAGGACTTGAGGGAAATTGCAGTCGTGGATGGCACGAACAAGATCGTGGGTCATTTCAAGCTGGTCGCTTCCGAACCGACCGGGCTCGCGCTGGACGAAGACCGCCGCCGGCTGTACGTGGCCGTGCGCTATGCCGTGCTGGCCCTGAACGCCGATACAGGCGTGGAAATTGCGCGCATTGCCGCCCCGGGTGGCACGGATGCATTGGTGCTCGATCCTGGCGGCAACGTGCTGTATGCCGCTGCCGGCGATGGCTCAGTGCTGGCCATCGATCTCAATCGCAATACCGTGGACCATGAACTGCCCACGGACGTGAAAGGCTACAGCATTGCTTATGATCCCGCGCACAAGATGCTTTTCCTTCCCGGCGGACGTGAAGGCCGGTCCAAGATGGTGATCCTGAGCCCGACGGGAGTGAATGAGCAGTCAGTTCCGCAGACCGCAACCAGTCCTCGGCCGCAGTCCGCGACCAATCCTCAGTCAGCGGGGCAGGTGGCGGTAAAGAAGTAGATTTCGCTGTGCGAATTTTTGGCCTTCCGTGCTAGACTGCGCGCCGTGAGCGCACCTGCCACCGACGTGCGAACCAGCCCCACGCCAATCCTGGACCGTCTTGCGCCGCTCCCAAAGATGGAAAGCGCCGCTGCCCGTACCGGCATGGCGCTGGTCATTTGGTTCGGCATTGTGTTGGCGGCTGCCATCATTTTCATGTTCTGGCATCCTCCGTTTGTCAGGGCCGGCGCTCGCTGGATCCTGGCTGTTATGAGCGCGATGGCTCCTCATGTTTGGACCGGCGCCATGTTCGTGCTCTACCTTGTC
>JBGPZS010000205.1:0-7145 GCA_041493865.1 Terriglobia bacterium | reverse complement strand
ATTCCGGGCGTTCCCCCAGAGAAGGCATGCTTAGCGGGGATTGAGATGCTGCGCCAGCAGCGCCTCATAGCTCTGGCGTAACAAATAGCGCGCGTCTACCGAGATCTTCTTCTACCCCATTTACGAATGAATGGCCATTCAGTGTATTCTGTAGAGCACTTCTTACCATTCATCTTGCTGAGGGGCGCGTATGAGCACCATATCTACTGCGGCGCACGTGAACACGACATCCGCGCTGTCCAGAGTTCAGGGCACACCCTGGCTGGTCTGGGCCAACGTGATTGCATCCGTTTGTATTGCTACCGGGCTTTATTGGGACATTTCCTGGCACGAAACCATTGGCCGCGACAGCTTTTGGACCCCGGCCCACCTGCTCATTCAATTTGGCGCGCTCCTGGCGGCTTTCGGCTCCGCCTGGGTGATCATGCGCACCACTTTCGGCGGCGACACCGAGGCGCGCCGGAACTCCGTCAACGTGCTCGGCTTCCGCGGACCGCTGGGCGCTTTCATCGCGGCCTGGGGTGGCGGCGCCATGCTGACCTCCGCGCCATTTGATAACTGGTGGCATGAAGCTTACGGGCTTGATGTGAAGATCATCAGCCCGCCGCACATGCTTCTGGCCGTGGGCATTGCTGGCATCATGTGGGGGGGCGCAATTCTGGCGGCATCGTATCTCAACCGCGCCACGGGCGAGCAGCGCGCAAGGCTGCAACGCATCCTGTTGTTCGTTGGCGGGTTCATCATCGTTCAGGCCATGACGCTGAAGCTGGAGTACACCAACCGGGTGCTCCTGCACAGCGGCATCTCTTATATGGTGATTGGTATTGGCACGCTGCTCATGCTGGAAGGGCTGGCGCGTGTCTCCGGCCATCGCTGGGCGCGCACCGTCATGACCGGTGTTTACTCGGCTTTTGTGCTGGTCCTGATGTGGGTGCTGCCGCTCTTTCCAGCTCAGCCCAAGTTAGGGCCCGTCTATCAGGACATTACGCATATGGTGCCGCTGCCCTTTCCCATGCTGATCGTGGTTCCCGCATTTTTCCTCGATTTGCTGTGGCCGCTGTTCAAAGATGCGCCCAGGTGGCAATGGGCGCTGTTTGGCGGCGTGGCCTTCATGGCCATACTGATTGTTGTGGAATGGCCCTTCGCCACCTTCCTGATGTCTCCGCTGGCGCGCAACCGCCTTTTCGCCACCATCGATTTTCCTTACTTCACTCTCCCCACGTCGTCTACCGTCCGGCATGTCTTTGTGCATTGGGAGCAGTCCACAGCGGAATTCTGGCGCAACATGGGCCTGGGATTTCTGTTTTCCGTGGCCAGCCTGTGGGCTGGAATCTACTGGGGCGAGTGGCTGAAAAAGGTGAGGCGATAAGAAATGTACCCACCGATGCGAATTGTTTTCCTGGCCCTTTGCGTTCTCTTGCTACCGCTGGCCGGCACGGCCCACGTCAACAGCCCGGACGTTTACTATGACGGCTACGCCGGACCGTATCACCTGCTGGTTACCTTGCGACCGCCTGCCGTGGTGCCTGGCGTGGCCCAGGTGCAGATTCGCAGCGTGGGGAATGATGTTGATGCGGTCAAGATCCTTCCGCTGCGCATGATCGGCGTTGGCGCAAAAATGGCGCCATTGCCGGACACAGCCAAGCGCTCCGCCGACGATCCCCAGCTCTTCACCGGCAGCCTGTGGATCATGGTGCGCGGCTCCTGGAAGGTACAGCTCCAGGTGGCTGGGCAAAAAGGCGCCGCCCAACTGGATGTGCCGCTGCCTGCAGTCTCCACCAGTTCGCAACCCATGCAGATCGGGCTCGGTATCTTGCTGGCATTTCTCGGACTAGCCCTGGCGGCCGGGCTGATTGGCATCATCGTTGCCGGCACTCGCGACGCTGGATTGGATCCCGGCCAGGGCCCCTCGCCCGCGGAAGCCAGGCGTGGACGCATCGGCCTGGGCGTTGCCGCAATCCTGGTGATAGCCGCATTTTTCTTTGGTAATCAATGGTGGGGAGGCGAAGCCAGCGCTAATGCGCGGCTCAATTACAAGGTCCCGAACATGAAGCCGTCACTGCTGGGCGGCAGTTTGCTGCGCCTGCGTCTTGACAATCCCAATGAGGCAGAGCCCACGCGTTTTCGCACCGAGCAGCCGGACCGCATTCGCCTGGACGACCTGATCCCCGATCACGGTCATCTCATGCACCTTTTCGTGGTGCGCATGCCGGACATGAAGGCCTTCTGGCACCTGCATCCTGACCAGACCCAGCCCGGCGATTTCGCCCAGAACCTGCCCATCATGCCCGAAGGCCAATACAAGCTCTACGCGGACATCGTCCACCACACGGGCTTTCCTGAGACGCAGGTTGCCACGGTAAACCTGCCCGCCGTTACCGGTGAGGCGCTCAGCGGCGACGATGCCGGTTCTTTCAATCTGGATCCCGTCGATAAAGTCGCGCAGCTCTCCGGCGGTTATCGCATGGTGTGGCAGCGCGACGGCCGACCGTTCAAAGCCGGCCAGCTGTACTGGTTCCGCTTCCGCATTGAGGACGAAGACGGCAAGCCCGCCACCGATCTGGAACCATATATGGGCATGGCAGGCCATGCGGTCTTACTGAGCACCGATGGAAACGTTTTTGCCCATGTTCATCCCGCGGGCTCTGTTTCCATGGCGGCTGTGAGCCTGGCTGAAGGCCGCAGTCCCAAAACGGGAATGGAGAACATGGACCATAACGCCCCCTCATCTGAAGTGTCTTTCCCTTATGGCTTTCCTCAACCCGGCGAATATCGGATATTCGTGCAGGTAAAGCGTGCGGGGAAGGTGGAGACTGCAGAGTTTTTAGCGAAAGCGGAGTGAGTGCTTATGTAATGCGGAACGAGGGTAACTCAATGTGCAAGGACGATCCTGCTCACATCCACATTCTTTTCCTGGAGGCGTTCAACGCAGGCGATATCGATTCGCTCGTGGCGCTCTATGAGTCGAATGCCGTCCTTGTCGTCAATGGTCAGCCTGTTGCAGGCCAACAGTTGATACGAAATGCCTATGAGAGTTTTCTTGCCCGGCGACCTCGAATGGCCCTTAGGACTCGCTCAGCAGTTATGTTCGACGAAAGTCTGGCCATGTTGCACGGTGATTGGGTTCTCGAACCTGCTCCGGCTGACGAACCCGGGAAAACGACGCGAGGTCTGAGCACCGAAGTGGTCCGTCGACAAGCAGATGGTTCCTGGCGGTTTGTCATCGATAATCCCCATACTCCTGGATAGAGGTCCTGGCCGTCGCTTTGCCATCGGCCTTTTCGCGGAGTACAATTCCTTTCGCAATGTCCCGTTTCTTCCACGGCTTCACTTGACGGCGTGTCCAGTAAACCTCCGGTCGGACGTTCTTACCGTCAATTCCAACCAAGCCGAAAGGAAGAATTTCATGTTGCGCAGATTCTCTGCTGTCTCGCTTTTCCTGCTGTTCAGTCTATGCGCGTTTGCCCAGAGCAAGTCGCGCCACTTTGAACTCAACTACTCCTTCACTGTCCGCATCACTGATCCTGGCAAGCCGCTTGACGTCTGGTTCCCCGTGGCCCGGTCAGACCAGTTCCAGCAGGTCAAGATAACCTCCAAAAGCGGCGATCTTGCGCTCAAGGAAACCACCGAGCCGGAATACGGAAACAGGATGTTTTATGCCCATACGGACAAAGCGGACCAGGCCGAGTACCACTTCACCGTGAAGTATGACGTGGTGCGCCTGGAGCATCTGGCCGCCGTCTCCATCAAGAAACCGGCGTCTGATAAGGAACTCCAGCGTTTCCTGCAGGCGGACAAACTGGTGCCGATCACGGGCAAGCCCGCCGAACTGGCTGCCGAACAGGTGAAGCCGGGCATGACGGACCTGGCCAAGGGGCGCGCGTTTTACGACTACACCTTCGCCACCATGAAGTATGACAAGACCGGCACCGGCTGGGGCAAAGGAGACACGTTGTGGGCCTGCGACGCCAAGCGCGGCAACTGCACCGATTTCCATTCCGTCTTTATCTCCATGTCGCGTTCGCAGAAGATTCCTGCCCGGTTTGAGATGGGGCTGTCACTGCCGGAAGGCCAGAATTCCGGACAGATTCCCGGCTACCACTGCTGGGCTGAGTTTTACACGCGTGACCGCGGCTGGTTCCCGGTAGACATCTCAGAAGCCTGGAAGCATCAGGAAAAGAAGGAGTATTTCTTCGGCGCGCATGATGTGAATCGCGTCCAGTTTAGCGTGGGACGGGACGTGGAGCTCAGCCCCAGGCAGCATGGGGACCGGGTCAATTATCTGATTTTTCCCTATGTGGAACTGGATGGGCAGCCCTATCCCAATGTGGCGAATGCCATCTCGTTTAGCGATGTGACCAGCGGCCAGGTAGCCACCCGGGCTTCCAGATAAAACCTGCGCGGTTCGTTTTTTTAGCGGCTCGGATTGCTACTGCGTCCGGGCCGCATTTTTGTTGACTGAAATTAGCTCCAATTTAGCTTTCGGACTTGTTAGGTGCGTTTCTTCCAAAATTGGAAGCCGCGATGGCCGCTGACATGCGTGGTACTTCGGTGTGCATAACGTGGTACTTCAGTGTACATAACTATGTACAACCGGACGATTATGGTGTGAAATTAACACCGCGAGTTTACCAATATCATGGGGTCCTGAAGCTGGCTAAATTTTTGGGGCCGGAATTATCACCTTGATGGGCCGTTAACGACGAACAAGCAGAGGAGAATAAGCTCAATGAGATTGTTAGAGAAGATGTGTTTCGTAGTGCTGGCCTCTGGGCTGGCATTGGGCCAGGCAACCGCATCCAATAGCGGCTCTGCCGGGTCCGGGTCAGTTGCAGACGAGCTGAAGGCTTTGCGCGAGGCCATCGGCGAACAACAAAAACAGATTTCTCAACAACAACAACAGATCCAGACTTTACAGCAGCAACTGGAAAACAAAACCTCTGGCACGCCGCACGTGGCCGATGCCGCACTGCATACCGCACCGGCGCCGGCGCCAGTTGCTGTCGATCAGGCATCAGAGACGCCAAAGGAGTCGCCGCTTTCATTCCGCATCGGCGGAACGGAGTTCACCCCCGGCGGATTTGTTGACTTTGAAAACGTTTTCCGCACCACCAATTCGGGAAGCAACATTGCTACCGGCTTCGGCGGGATTCCGTATAGCAACACAGTACAGGGCCACCTTACTGAATTTCGCTCCACCGGCCAGTATTCGCGCTACAACCTGAAGATTACCGGCAAATACGGCGCGAACAACGTGCTGGGCTACATTGAGGGTGACTTCAACGGCAACGATGCGGCGAACGTGTTTGTCAGCACGAACAGTCACACCAACCGTCTTCGTTTGTACTGGTTGGACCTGAAGCGCGGCAAGTGGGAGTTCCTGGGCGGATCCACCTGGGGCCTTGAAACCCCGAACCGCGTCGGGCTCTCGCCCATGCCCTCTGATCTGGCTCTGACCCTTAGCGAAGATGCCAACGTACATGTAGGTATTCCTTATACCCGCGCGGCTGAGTTCCGCACGGTGTACCACTTCACTGACAAGTTCCAGTGGGGAGTTGCCCTGCAGAACCCGGAGCAGTTTGTTGGCGCCGGCGAAGTCATCTTCCCCTTTGCCTTCAACGCCGCCCTGGGACCGCAGTTTGACGCAGCCAACAACACCGCAACGCCCAACGTCTTCCCTGACATCATCACCAAATTTGCCCTTGATAACGATGTGAGCGGAAAGCATTACCACTTTGAAGCAGGCGGGTTGCTCACTTCAGTCAAAATCACCAATGTGCCCATCGGTGGGACCTCTTTCGATCACCATTCGAAAATCGGCAGCGCGTTCTTTGGCGCCTTCAACGCTTCGCTGACCAAGAGCTTCCGTGTCCTGGCCAACGCCAGTTGGGGCGCCGGCAACGGCCGCTACTCCATCGGTTTGGGCCCGCAAGCGGTTGTCTTTCCGGTGCAGACCGGTCCCACCGCTTTTAACATTGATGTTTCCATGGTCCACGCAGGCTCGGCCCTGGTTGGCGCCGAAGCCCAGGCCGGCAAGAACACCCAGTTCGGTTTCTACTATGGCGGCTTTTATTTCCAGCGCAATTCCTTCCCGGACGTTACCTCGCCGCTGCTCGTAAAACCGATTATCGGCTTTGGCGGGATCAACTCTCCCAACAGCGCTAATCGTGCAATCCAGGAAGGGACGTTCGATTGGACGCAGACCTTCTGGAAGAACCCACAGTACGGCGCAGTAGTATTGGTCACTCAAACCTCGTACCTGACGCGTGCACCGTGGTTCGTAGCCGGCGGCGCTCCCAAGAATGCTCACCTGGTGATGGGCTATGTCAGCGTCCGTTACGTATTGCCGTAAGCTTCACAGATCCTTCTTTGAACCGAGCGCCGGACCTCCGGCGCTCTTTTTTCTGTCGCTCCACACCGCCATGATTTTTCGCCTTTGTTTGCAGCTTCGTGCTCCTACGGCACGTGGCTCGCCGCTTGTCGGGCGTAAAATATTGCTGTGGGATTAAGAACGTCTGCGTGCTCTTTCGCCCGTCTTCTTTGCCTGGCCGCGACCCTCATGCCGGCGGTGGCCCAGCAGATCTCCGGGCAGCACGCTCGCGTGGAACTGCTGTCGCGGCAAACCTCCATTACGCCCGGCTCCAATCCGCAACTGGGAGTGCACTTTGTGTTGGAGCCCGGCTGGCATATTTATTGGATCAATCCCGGAGACTCAGGCCAGCCTCCGGTATTCAAATGGCGGTTGCCCGCGGGCTTCAGCGCCGGCGAAATCCAATGGCCGCGCCCGGAGCGCATGCAGCCCATTCAGCAACTGGCCGACTATGGCTATCATGGCGAGGTCTTACTGCCGCTCACGCTCCACGTTCCGCCCACATTCAACAGCCAAACACCCGCCGAAATTGGTGTTGAAGCCAAGTGGCTCATCTGCCGTGAGGTATGCATCCCCGAGCATGCGCAACTGCAACTGGCCTTGCCGGTAGCGGCACAGGCAACAATGAACCAGTCTGCCGCTCCTCTTTTTGCCGCCGCAGAGAAGCTCTTGCCCCAACCCATGCCCCGAGGCTGGAAGACTAGCGTCACGTCAGCAAAGGATGAATTTGTGCTGGTGATAGCCGCGGGCAATCCGATCACGAAGGCCGTATTCT